>JAJUHM010000207.1 GCA_029279925.1 Aquabacterium olei | reverse complement strand
TTGATCGCCGTGATGCCGGTGCTGGCCGGCGCCATCACGATGACCCTGACTGACCGCCACTTCGGCACCAGCTTCTTCAATCCGGCCGGCGGCGGTGATCCGGTGATGTACCAGCACATCTTCTGGTTCTTCGGGCACCCCGAGGTCTACATCATGATCCTGCCGGCCTTCGGCATCATCAGCCAGATCGTGCCGGCTTTCGCCCGCAAGAGGCTCTTCGGTTACGCCTCGATGGTGTATGCCACGGCATCGATTGCCATCCTGAGCTTCATCGTGTGGGCACACCACATGTTCGCCACCGGCATGCCGGTCACAGGCCAGCTCTTCTTCATGTACGCCACCATGCTGATCTCCGTGCCCACGGGCGTGAAGGTCTTCAACTGGATCGCCACCATGTGGCGCGGCTCCATGACCTTCGAAAGCCCGATGCTCTGGGCGGTCGGCTTCATTTTCGTGTTCACCATGGGCGGCTTCACGGGGTTGATCTGCTCGGTGGCCCCCATCGACACCCAGATCCAGGACACCTATTACGTGGTGGCGCATTTCCACTACGTGCTGGTAGCGGGATCGCTGTTTGCCCTGTTCGCAGGCTTCTACTACTGGGCCCCGAAGTGGACCGGCGTGATGGTGCCCGAATGGAAGGGCAAGCTGCATTTCTGGTGGTCGCTGATCGCCTTCAACGTGACCTTCTTCCCCATGCACTTCCTCGGACTGGCCGGCATGCCGCGCCGTTACGCCGATTACCCGATGCAGTTCGCCGACTTCAACGCGATCGCGTCGGTGGGGGCCTTCGCCTTCGGCTTCGCGCAGGTCTACTTCATCTTCGGCGTCCTGATTCCAGCCATGCGCGGCAAGGGCGAGCCGGCACCGGCCAAGCCATGGGAGGGGGCCGAGGGCCTCGAGTGGGAGGTGCCGTCACCTGCGCCCTTCCACACCTTCGAAACGCCGCCCAAGCTGGACCCGACCGCCACCCGCGTCGTGGGCTGAGCGCCGGGCACAAGGAAAACACCCCATGCCTTCCCCCACCGATCCGCGTGCCGCCAACCGGCGTTTGGGCCTGATCCTGGCGTCGGTGGCCGCGGCCTTCTTCATCGGCTTCGTGGTCAAGATCATCCTGCTGTCGCCCCGATGAATCCGTCTCACACCCGCCCCGATGGTGTCTGGCGCCGCGCATTGCGCGTGCACCGGGCCAACCGAGAGACCGTGTTCAAGCTGATCGTGGTCACGGGGTTGATGTTCGGCTTCGGCTACGCCATGGTGCCGATGTACCGCCACATCTGCGCGGCGCTGGGCATCAACGTGCTTTCGCTGGGTGAGCAGAAGGTGCCGGGGGCGGTGGGCACCACGCGGCGCAACACGCAGGTCGACCTGAGCCGCACCGTGACGATCGAGTTCGATGCCAATGCACGTGGGCCCTGGGACTTCAAGCCCGAGGTGCGTTCGGTGCGGGTCCACCCTGGCGAGCTGACCACCGTGGTCTACGAGTTCCGCAACCGCCAGGATCGCCCAATGGCGGCCCAGGCCATCCCCAGCTACGCGCCCAAGCAGGCGACCTCGCATTTCACCAAGTTCGAGTGCTTCTGCTTTGCGGAGCATGTGCTGCAGCCGGGCGAGTCGAAGCGCTGGCCTGTGACCTTCATCATCGATCCGCGCCTGCCGAAGGACGTCAGCACCATCACCCTGTCCTACACCTTCTTCGAAGTCGGCGGGCGGGTTCCGGCGGTGCCAGGGGGCTCGGTATGAGCGAACTCGAGCCCGGCTCTGCATCGCCCGAAGGCCTGCGCGAAGCCGCCCGGCGAAGGGGATCGTTCGTGCAGACGCTGAAGGCCGTGGCATGGTCCTTCTTCGGTGTGCGCAAGTCGTCCGAGTACGCGCGGGATGTGGCCCATATCAATCCCATCCACGTCATCGTGGCTGGCATCCTTGCAGGGATCGCCTTCGTGGTGGGTCTGGTTTTGCTGGTGCGCTGGATCATCCACAGCGGGGTGGCCCAATGAGCCAGGGTCAGCTTGTCGTCGTCGTGAATCACATCGGCCCATGGATGGGTCAGAGGAGTCAGACATGTCGGTAGCGGTCTCGAAGGGGCACGAAGCTCCGTACTACTACGTCCCTGGGCCCTCACGCCACCCGATGATGGCCTCCGCCGGGCTGTTCTTCGTCATCCTGGGCGCCGGGCAGTGGGTCAACGGGGTCTCGTGGGCGCCGTACTCGGTGCTGTTCGGTCTGGTCTGGTGGGGCGTGGTGCTCACCCAGTGGTTTCTCGACGCCATCCGCGAGAGCGAAAGCGGGCTCTATGGCGAGCGCATCGACATCTCCTACCGCTGGAGCATGGCGTGGTTCATCTTCTCTGAGGTGATGTTCTTCGCGTCCTTCTTCGGCGCGCTGTTCTGGGCCCGGCTGTACGTGCTGCCGGCGCTGGGCAGCATCGACAACGCCTTGCTGTGGCCCGACTTCAAGGCCATCTGGCCTTCGGAGGCCATGGGTGCGACCGCCTCGCCGGCCGGCACCGTCGAGCCCTTCCGCACCATGGGCCCCTGGCCCATTCCCACCATCAACACTGCGCTGCTGCTCACCTCCGGCGTGACGCTCACCATCGCGCACCACGCTCTGCGCGAGAACCTGCGCAGCCGGTGTCTGACCTTCATGTGGCTCACGGTGCTGCTGGGCGTGCTTTTCGTCACCCTGCAGGGCTACGAGTACTACGAGGCCTACGCGCACCTGAACCTCAAGCTGTCGTCCGGCATCTACGGCTCGACCTTCTTCATGCTCACCGGCTTCCACGGCCTGCACGTGTTCGTCGGCATGCTGATGCTGCTGTTCATCACGCTGCGCCTGCAGAAGGGGCACTTCACGCCCGAGCGGCACTTCGGTTTCGAAGGCGCAGCCTGGTACTGGCACTTCGTCGACGTGGTCTGGCTGGGCCTGTATGTGGTGGTCTACTGGACGTGACCGGTCGGGGCCTCAGCGGCCGGCCGGAATCCCGGTCGGCTGGATCCAGCCCAGCTTGTAGCTGATCAGGATGAACAGGAACAACGCGACCGACAAGGCCACCCGCCAGGCCAGCGCACGCACCATGCGGTTGGTCTTGGGTTGGCCATCCCGGCCGTCGCGCAACATGGCGCGCCCCGCCAGGGCCAGCGCACCGACGATGCCCAGCAGGGCGATGACGATCAGGGTCTTCATCGCCGCAGTGTATGCCTCCGCCTGGCCTGAGCGGGAGACCGGATGACCCTGACCCCGCTTCTCTCAGGGCTGCGCTCCGGGCGGCGGTCGGTCGTGGTTGCCCTGGCAGCCTTGCTCACGGCCGCGGCAACGTGTGCACTGGGCCTGTGGCAGCTTTCCCGGGCAGACGCGAAGGCAGAACAGGCTCATCGCATCGCGCTGCAGTCCGCGCTGCCGGCCTGGACGTCTGCGGACTGGCCATGCCATGCCGATGCCGCCGGATCGCTGCCTTTGCAGCGGCCTGTCCGGCTGCGTGGGCAATGGTGGCACGAGCGCACGGTGCTGCTGGACAACCGGAGCATGGATGGCCGCAGCGGACTCATCGTGGTCACCCCCTTGAAGCTGTCGGGTGCGCCACGAGACTGCACTGGTGCGGTGGTGCTCATCCAGCGCGGATGGATTCCCCGCGATCCCGGCGCGCCGCGGGACCTGGCCCATCTCCCAGCGGTGCCGCGTCCCGCGGGCCTGGTCGAGGTGCAGGGGCGTCTCATTGCCGAGCCGGCGCGGGTCTACGCGATCGGGCAGGAAGCCCCGCCGTCCGGCCAGGCGCCCTTGTTGCGCCAGAACGTCGACAACGCGTTCTGGCGCCAATGGTTGGGGCAATCCCCCCTGGCGGGCACCGTGTTGCAGCTGCAAGCTGAAAGTGCCTTGTCCGCGGTGGATGCAGCAGCCCCTGACGCGCCTGCTGCCGACGGCCTGTGGCGCCAGTGGCCCGGGGCGGATCACGGACGAGGCAAGCACCTGGGCTACGCCGCGCAATGGTTCGCCATGGCGGCCTTGATCGTGGGACTGTATGTCTGGCACCAACTCCTCCGCCCCCGTCGGGCCTCTGCCCGGGATTCCGCACAGGACACCGTCCATGAGCACCCGTGAGCGCGAGGCCCCCGATGCGGCCCTTCAGTTCAGCGTGCATGGCATGCCGACACAGGATCTGGCCTCGGCGCAGCGCACGCGGCGCGGCCGGCTCAAGATGCTGCTGGTGTGGCTGGTGTGCGCAGCGCCCGTGGTGACGTCCTACCTGACGTACTACGCCTGGCGCCCTCACACGCGCGTCAACCACGGCACGCTGGTGATGCCGCCGCGCGCCATGCCGCCCGACGCGCGCCTGCCTCTGACGGGCCCCGACGCACGGGCCGTGGCCCTCAGCGCGCTGAAAGGTCAATGGCTGCTGGTCAGCGTGGCCGACGGCGCCTGCCCGGCGGACTGCGAGCGGCACCTCTACTGGCAGCGTCAGCTGCGCGAGGTTCTGGGCAAGGACAAGGACAGGCTGGACCGCGTCTGGTTCGTGACCGGCGCGGCGCCACCGCGCGCCGCCCTGATGCCCGGCCTGAACGCGCCAGGCTCGTGGGTGCTGCAGGCGGATCAGCAGGCGCTGTCTGATTGGCTGGCTCCCGATGCAGGACAAGCGCTGTCCGCCCATCTCTACCTGGTCGACCCGCGCGGCGACTGGATGATGCGCTGGCCCGCGGATGCCGACCCCACGCACATCAAGAAGGACCTGCTGCGGCTGATGAAGGCCAACAACAGCTGGGACGAAGCCGGCCGCTGAACCCGACGGAGCCGCCATGGACATCGCCTCCCTGATCGACCTGGATCCCGTGCTGGAGTTGCTGGTCCTGGGCGGTGCGCTGGCCCTCATTCCCGCGGCCGTGGTCGCGTGGCGGGCCCGCCGCCAGGGCGTGCGCGGCTGGCGCGCTTGGCAGCGTGTGCTCACGGTTGCCACGCTGTTCCTGACCCTGGACCTCGTCGTGTTCGGTGCCTTCACGCGGCTGACCGACTCCGGGCTCGGCTGTCCGGACTGGCCCGGCTGCTACGGTGCGACCACGCCATGGGGGGCCCGTTCGGCCATCAGCGAAGCCCAGGCGGCCCGACCCACAGGCCCGGTCACGCACCACAAGGCCTGGATCGAGATGGGGCACCGCTATCTGGCCACGGCAGTGGGCGCCTTGATCACGGGCCTGATGGTGGCCGCCTGGCGGGCACGCCGGCAGCCGGGGGCCTTGTCGCCTTGGTGGCCTACGGTCACCTTCCTGTGGGTCTGCGTTCAGGGGGCATTCGGCGCCCTCACGGTGACGATGAAGCTGCAGCCCATCATTGTCACCCTGCACCTGCTGGGCGCGCTGCTGGGGGTCGGGCTGCTGACCGCGCAGGTCCGGGCGCTGCACGAGCCCGGCTCACTGTATGAGCGTGCCGTGATCAAGGCGTGGCGGGGTTCTCCGTGGCGACGTGCCGGCGTGCTCGTGCTGGCGCTGGTGGCTGTTCAGGTGGCCCTGGGCGGTTGGGTCAGCAGCAACTATGCCGTCCTGGCCTGCCCGGACTTTCCCACGTGCCAGGGTCAGTGGTGGCCCGACATGGACGCGCACACCGGCTTCACGGTGTGGCGGCCGCTGGGCCAGGACGGGCAGGGGGGCTGGATTGCACTGCCCGCGCTCACGGCCATTCACATGGCCCATCGTCTGATGGCCGTGGTCGCTTTGCTGGCGCTGCTGTTCTATGGCATGGGGTTGGTTCGGCACACCGCCTGGCAGCGCGAAGGTCGCGTCGTCATCGGACTGGGGGCATGGCAATTGCTCACGGGGCTCAGCAACGTCGTGTTCAGCTGGCCCTTGCTGTCGGCCCTGGCTCACACGCTCGGTGCTGCGCTGCTGGTGTGGTGGCTGGTCAGGCTGCTGGTGGTGCCGGATTGGGCGGCCGAAGGAGCGCCAGTCCGGCATGGATACAAGGGTCTTCACGCTACAAGCCGGCTGCAGCGCGCGCCATAGTGACTTCATCCCCTCGGTCCCTCAAACCCGGAGTCGACCATGCCTGACACGATCGCCTCGAATGCGGTGCACGCCGCGCCTGCGTTGCCCTCGACCTGG
>JAJUHM010000206.1 GCA_029279925.1 Aquabacterium olei | reverse complement strand
TCGAACACCCCGCCCACGACGGCCGCCCAGGCGAGTGCGGGCCGAAAGCGCCAGGCCGCGAGCAGGCTCACGTGGGGGCGGTCCTCGTGGTGCGCGCGCAGCTGGCTCACCGAGGGCGCCAGCGTGAGGCCCAGCCCCAGCGCCAGCCCGCCAGCGGCCGCCACATTGGCGCCCATCGGCGTCAGGCCCAGCAGCCCGGGCAGGAAGGGGCCCAGCGCCATGCCGGCGCCCAGCAGCGCCTGGTACAGGCCGGTGAGCCGTCCGCGGTGCGTGGCCGGCACGTTGTGCGCAATCAGCCCTTCGGTCGCGTTCCAGGCTGCCGCCGCACCGATGCCGGCCATCAGGCTCAGCACACACCAGGCGCGGAAATCGTCGGTCAGCAGGTAGCCCAGGCAGGCCAGCAGCTCCAGCAACAGGCCGATGCGGTAGGCCCGGCCCACGCCCACGCGATCGAACACGCGCGACACCACCGGCACCAGCAGGGCCACGCTGAGAAAGGGCAGCATCGCGATCACCCCGACCGCGAGGTTGCTGGCGCCCGCGGTCTGCAGGCGCACGGCCAGCACGGGGTTGAGCAGGCTGTAGCTGCTGACCACCAGGGTGGTGCCCAGCATCACGCGCCACAGCCCGGCGGGCAGGGCAGGCAGGTTCAGGGGCACGGTCTTACTTGAGCCAGCCCTTGCGGCGGAAGTACCAGAACGGCGTCACGATGGACAGCACCATCAGCCCCAGTGCAAAGGGGTAGCCCCACTTCTGGCTCAGTTCGGGCATGTACTGGAAGTTCATCCCGTAGATGCTGGCGATCAGCGTGGGCGGCAGCAGCGCCACCGACGCCACCGAGAAGATCTTGATGATCTTGTTCTGGTTGATGTTGATGAAACCGACGGTCGCGTCCATCAGGAAGTTGATCTTGTCGAACAGGAAGGCCGTGTGCGAGTCCAGCGAGTCGATGTCGCGCAGAATCTGGCGGGCTTCCTCGAACTGGTCGGCGTTGAGCATGCGCGCGCGCATCATGAAGCTCACGGCGCGACGCGTGTCCATCACGTTGCGGCGGATGCGGCCGTTCAAGTCTTCCTGGCGCGCGATGGCGGCCAGCGCCTCACCCGCAGCCTGGTCGTTGACCTCTTCCTTCAGCACGCGCTGGCTGACTTTCTCCAGGTCGTCGTAGATGCCTTCCAGCGTGTCGGCCGAGTACTCCGCATCGGCGTCGTACAACTTGAGCAGCACGTCCTTCGCGTCTTCAATGAGCGCGGGGATGCGGCGGGCGCGCATGCGCAGCAGGCGGAAGACCGGCAGGTCTTCGCGGTGGATCGAGAACAGGACGTTCTGGTGCAGGATGAAGGCCACTCGCACGTTGCGCGGCGTCTCGTCGTCGTCGATCAGGAAGTCGGAACGGATGTGGATCGCGCCGTCTTCCTCGTAGAAACGGGCCGATTCTTCCAGGTCGTCGTCGATGATGTCGCCAGGGATGACCAGACCGAAGCGCACGGCGATCCAGCCCTTTTCCTCGGGCGTCGGGTCTTCCAGATCGACCCACACCGGACGCACGGGCGTCAGTTCGTCGAGGCTGTCGATCTCTTCCTGAAACAGCCGGCCGTTGGCCAGCGTGAAGACGTTGAGCATGGAAACTCCAGCACGTGCGCCACGGGCCAAGGGGCCGCACGGGGTCGCACAGGTTGGTGAAGGGGGTGGAATGTGGTGGTTGCCGCCCCCTCCCGCAGGCCGGCCAGCGGCGGGCTGCGGCTGGCGGGCGCACCGGTTCAAGACCCATTGCCTGGTGTGTCAGGCCGCCTGCATGGCTTCAACGGGCTGGGCGCCGGTGGCTGGAGTGGGCGGTCACCGAGGGTGACTGTCCAAGGTGTTCGCTCCAAGAGTGCCGAGATGTCGGCAACACGCCATTATGGCGCGTGTTGCACCGCGTCATGTGTCCCGCGTTCAGTGGATCGGTGCGCGGGCGACACCCGCGCAAGGGGCCGCGCTCTCTTCATTCTCATGATGAATTGATGGCGATGCAAATTCTTCAGTTGATGCATGGAAGTCGCTTGCGTAGCATCCCGGCAACCCATTGCACTGCAGGAGACACCGACATGGACTTCCAGCCCAGCCCGCGCGCCAAGCAGACCGCCGAACGCGTCCGCGCCTTCATCCAGGAACACATCGAACCCATCGAGGCCGCCCACTGGAAGGGCATCCACGAAAAGCGCCATGGCGGTCACTGGACGGAGTGGACCATCCCCCCGGTGGTGGAAGAGCTGAAGGCCAAGGCAAAGGCCGAGGGCCTGTGGAACCTGTTCCTGCCCGATCCCGAACTGGGCGCTGGCCTGAGCGTGCTGGAGTACGCCTTCAGCGCCGAAGAGACCGGCCGCAGCCTGATGGCGCCCGAGATCTTCAACTGCAACGCGCCTGACACCGGCAACATGGAGGTGCTGTGGAAGTACGGCAGCGCTGCGCAGAAGGAGCAGTGGCTCAAGCCGCTGCTGGCCGGCGAGATCCGTTCGGTGTTCTTCATGACCGAGCCCGAGGTGGCCTCGTCCGATGCCACCAACATGGCCGCCACGGCCGTGGTCGAAGGCGATGAGATCGTGCTCAATGGCAAGAAGTGGTGGTCGTCCGGCGTGGGCGATCCCCGCTGCAAGATCGGCATCTTCATGGCGCTGACGCCCAACCCCGACCTGGGCCGCCATAACCAGCACTCGATGGTGCTGGTGCCGCTGGACACCCCGGGCGTCGAGATCAAGCGCATGCTGCCCGTGTTTGGCGAGTACGACGAACCGCACGGCCACGGCGAGGTGCACTTCACCAACGTGCGCCTGCCGCTGAGCAACGTGATCGCCGGCCCCGGCCGCGGCTTCGAGATCGCGCAGGGCCGCCTGGGCCCGGGCCGCATCCACCACTGCATGCGCTGCATCGGTGCGGCCGAGCGCTCGCTGGAGCTGGCGATCAAGCGCGGTCTGGATCGCGTGGCCTTCAAGAAGCAGCTCGTCAACCTGGGCGGCAACCGCGAACGCATCGCCGACGCCCGCGTCGCCATCGACCAGGCTCGCCTGCTGACGCTGCAGGCCGCGTGGAAGATCGACACCCTGGGTGTGCACGCCGCGCTGACCGACGTGTCGGCCATCAAGGTCGTGGCGCCCACCATGCTGCAGAACGTGGTCGACTTCGCGATCCAGATCCACGGCGGTGCGGGCGTCTCGCACGACACCCAGCTGACGTCCTTCTTCAACCAGGCCCGTTCGCTGCGGTTGGCCGATGGCCCGGACGAGGTGCACAAGGGCATGATCGCCCGCCTCGAGCTGATGAAGTACGGCCAGAAGTAAGCGGCATGGGGGCGATCTACCTGCTGCGCCATGGCCAGGCCTCGTTCGGCGCGAACAACTACGACCAGCTTTCGGCCGTGGGCCACCAGCAGGCCCGCGTGCTGGGCGAGGCCCTGAAGGCCCGCGGGGTGACGCCGGACCGGCTGGTGAGCGGCACCATGCTGCGCCACCAGGAAACGGCGGCCGGCGCCCTGGCCGGCCTGGGGCTGGATGCGGCCACGCCGCTGGCGCTGCACGCTGGCGTCAACGAGTTCGACCACGAGAACGTGATCGAAGTGGCCGAGCCGCGCTACGCCGACAAGGTCGCCATGATGGCCGAGATGGCGGCCACCGGTGATCCCCGCCGCGCCTTCCAGAAGTTCTTCCAGGACGCCGTGAGCCGCTGGGTGGGCGGCAACCACGACGACGAGTACGCCGAACCCTGGTCGGTGTTCAAGCTGCGCGTGGTGGCCGCGCTCGACGAGATCGTGCGGCAGACGCCGCCCAAGGGCACCACCTTGGTCTTCACCTCGGGCGGCACGATCAGCGTGGTGTGCGCGCACCTGCTGGGGCTGAACGACGCCCAGGCCTTCACCATCAACTGGACGCTGGCGAACGCCGGCATCACCAAGGTGGTGGCCGGGCGCGACGGGCTGCACCTCATCTCGGTCAACGAGCACGCGCACGTCGAAGGCGTGGAACCTTCCCTCCTGACCTACCGCTGAGTGCGTTTCACCGCTCGTGTCGGTCGCCCCGCCAGGGCTGCGGCCGACAATGCCGGCTTGACCGCCGAGACACAACGAGAAGGAGACCACCGCGATGCGCTTCACCCGAATCCTGGCCATCGGCGTGTTGGCACTGGTCGCCCTGGCTGGCGCCGGCGTGGCCCTGACCTGGGCCCCCGACCGCCCCGTCGAGGCCCTCAAGGCACGCTGGGCGCCGTGGCCCTCCCGCTTCATCGAGGTCGAGGGCATGTCCGTGCACCTGCGCGACGAGGGCCCTCGCACCGACGGCACGCCCCTCGTGCTGCTGCATGGCACCTCGGCCAGCCTGCACACATGGGACGGCTGGGTGGATGCGCTCAAGGGTGAGCGCCGCGTGATCCGCATCGACCTGCCCGGTTTCGGCCTGACCGGCCCGGCCGCTGACGGCGACTACCACTTGGCGCGTTACAGCCGCTTTGTCGGCGCCCTGCTCGACGACCTCGGTCTCAAGCAGGTGGTGCTGGCCGGCAACTCGTTCGGCGGCCAGGTGGCCTGGAAGTTCGCGGCCGATGCGCCCGACCGCGTCGCCCGGCTGGTGCTGGTCGACGCCGCCGGCTACCCCTACAGACCGGAGTCGGTGCCCCTGGCCTTCCGCATGGCGCGCATCCCCGTGCTCGAGCCCCTGATGACCCACACGCTGCCGCGCAGCATGGTGGAGTCCAGCGTGCGCAACGTCTACGGAGATCCGGCCCGGGTGACGCCCGAACTGGTCGACCGCTACCACGAGCTGGCGCTGCGCGAGGGCAACCGCGGTGCGCTGGTGCAGCGATTCCGCCAGAGCCCCGGCGGGGAGTTCACCGAGCAGATTCCGCGGATCAAGGCGCCCACGCTGATCCTGTGGGGCGGACGCGACCGACTGATCCCGCTGGAGAACGGGCAGCGCTTCGGGCGTGAGATCGCCGGCAGCAAGCTGGTCGTGTTCGATACGCTGGGCCATGTGCCCCATGAAGAAGACCCGGTGGCCACAGCGGCCGCGCTGAAAGTGTTCCTGGCTCAGTGAGTGAGCCTCCCGCACGGGTGGCGTCAGAGTCGGACGGCGTCAGGCCGTGCCTTCGTCCGGTTCGTCCCGGGTGGCCACGGCTTCCAGCCGCAGGTAGCCCACGATGGCCAGGGCCAGCGGCGCCAGGTAGTACACCGCGCGGTAGGCCAGCAGCGACGCGAGCAGCGTGCCATGCCCGATCTGGCCGCCCAACAACGCCAGGCACACCGCCTCGATCACACCCAGCCCTGCCGGGATGTGGGTGATGACCCCGGCGATCGCGCTGACCATGAGCGCGCCGAGCACCGCCGGGTAGGCCACCCCAGTGGGCATCAGGGTGTACAGCACTGCCCCGATCACCATCCAGTTGCCGACCGACAGCAGAAACTGGATCAACGCGACCCGGGTGCGTGGCAGGGTCAGCTCATGACCACGCACATGCCAGGTGCGCCTGCGTGAGGCCATGCAGGCGATCAGGTAGGCCACGGCCACCGCGCACAACACGCCACCCAGCACCTGCAGGGCCACGGGCGCCACACCCCACGAGGGCGGAGGGCGCACCAGCCCCAGCAGAAAGCACGTGCCAGCCACCACACCCCAGCCCAGCCAGTTCGTCAGCATGCTCAGGCCCAGCACCTGGGTGACCTCGGCCGGGCTCAGCCCCAAGCGTGCGTACAGCCTGTAGCGAAAGGCAAAGCCGCCGATGAGCGAGCCCAGGTTGAGGTTGAACGCGTAGCTCACCGCGGTGACGCCCATCATGCGCCGCGGCGGCAACGTGAGGCCCAGCTGATGGCGGCCCACCAGGTCGTACTGGCTGTAGATCAGGTGGCTCAGCACCGTGAGGCCGGCGGCCAGGGCCAGCGTGGTGGGCTGCAGGCGCTGCACCGCCGTCCACACCTCCTGCCAGTCCAGCTCGCGCGCCTGGCGGACGAGCAGGGTGGCCACCAGGACGGCAAAGGCGCCGAACAGCCACGGGCGCAGCCGGGGCCACCAGCCCCGCTCTGCGGTGTCGGCAGTGGGCTCGGCGGGGCGAGGCGAGGCGGGGCGGCGTGCGGCCATGGGGTTCAGGCGGGCGGTGGGTCTTG
>JAJUHM010000205.1 GCA_029279925.1 Aquabacterium olei | reverse complement strand
GCGCGGCGCAATCCTGGCAGCTCGAGAATCGCTGGAAGACGATGGTCGAAGGCAAGTTCGAAGGCTTCGGCTTTGCCGTCGACTGGATGCGCAAGGATTTCGGGCTGGTGCTGGACGAAGCCCGCCGCTTGGGTGCACGCTTGCCGGTCACGGCCCTGGTCGACCAGTTCTACGCCGACCTGCAGGCACAGGGCGGGGGCCGGCTGGACACCTCCAGCCTGATCCGCCGCCTGCGCTGACTCACTGCGCCGGCGCGGGGGCGGTGCTGCCGGTGTTGCTGGCCGGCGGGGGCAGACGCCGTGCGAGCTCGTCCTCGCTGATGATCTGGAAGGCCTTGACCACCCGGCGCACGCCGCTGATGGTGGCGGTCAGCTCGGCGGCGCGGTTGGCCTCGCGTTCGGTGACCACCCCCATCAGGTAGACCTCGCCCCGCTCGACCACCACCTTGAAGGCGTTGGCCATCAGGTCGCGCGCGTCGATCAGGGTGGCCTTGACCTTGCCGGCCAGCACCACGTCGCTCGAGCGGGCCGACAGGCTGCTGTTCGGCGCGACCACCAGCTCGTTCATCACGTTCACGACGTTCTCCACCTGGCGAGCGGCCGCCGCGGCGGTGTCGCGGGCCCGATCGTCCGGCACCTCGCCCGTCAACAGCACCTGGCGGTTGTACGACGTCACGTTGATGCGGGCCTGGTTGCCGATCGCATCGCGGATGCGGTTGGCGGCCTTCAGCTCGATGGTCTGGTCTTCCAGCAGCGTGCCGGAAGTGCGGCGGTCCGTGGCCACCAGCGCCCCACCGACGGCCGAGCCCACCAGCAGCGGTGCACAGGCGCTCAGCGAGCCGGCGGCCAACAGCAGGGCGGCGGTCCAGCGAAGCGAGCGAGGGGTCAGGTTGCGGCTCATGCGTGTTCCTCTCCAAGAAGGTGGTTGTCGACGGCGGCGCACAGGCCGCCCAGGGCCAGCCACGCCGTGGCGAACATCGACTCGGGCCGTGTGCCCGGCAGCGGCACCCACACATCGGTGTCCCGCAGCATCGGGCCCAGGGTGCGGGCCTGTTCGCCGGTGAAGGCGATCAAGGTCAGGTCCAGTTCTCGGGCGGCCTCGGTGGCCGCCAGCAGGTCGGGGTCGTCGCGCTCCAGCGAGAACGCCAGCCACACGTCGCCCGGGTGGCCCAGCGCCCGCACCTGCTGCGCCAGTGTCGGCTGCTGTGGCGAACCCGACGGCGTCAGGGCCACGGCGGCCAGAGGCGGTCGCACCCGGCCCTGGCCCTGCACCAGCAGGGTGGCGGCGCGCCGCGCGAGCAGGGCGCCTTCGTCTTCACCGACGCACAGCACGGTGCCCCCCGACGTCAGCGTGTGCATCAGGGCCTGGGCAGCGAAGTTCAGTTGTTGAGCCAGCCGTTCCGAGGACTGGTAAAGCCAGTCGGCGGTCTCCAGCAGTGGTTGCTGCAGGTAGGCAAGCTGAAAATGGGAATCCGGCATGCCGCGGATGATAAGTCAGGGGGGGCGTCGCCCTGGCGTCGGGGCCGGGGTGCCCCTGGCGCTCAAGAGGCGTCGAAGGCAGCGGGGATCCAGGTGAGCGTGTCCCCGTCGATCGCCACCACGTCGAACCGGCAGGGCGGCCACGCCTTCAGTGCCATCAGATACGTCTGGGCGCCACGGATGCAGCGCCGCTGCTTGCCTCGGCCGACGGAGGCGGCGGCGCCGCCGTGATCCCGCGCCGTGCGCAGCCGCACCTCCACGAACACCAGGGTTCCGTCGCGGTCGCGCAGGATCAGGTCCACCTCGGCGCCGGGGGCGCCCGGTCCCCGCGCGACCCGATAATTGCGCTCCACCAGCGTCAGCCCCTGCGCCAGCAGATGCTGCAGCGCGCGCTCCTCCGCCTCGTCTCCCCGGGATTTCGTCGTGACCTTCGATGCCAACATGCTGCTCCAGGCAGCCCGCCACGTGGCCGCCGGCCAGCAGTATCCCAAAGGCGCGCTGTATCTCGTGCCCACGCCCATCGGCAACCTGGCCGATCTGAGCCTGCGGGCCGTACACGTGCTGGATCTGGTCGATGCCGTGGCCTGCGAGGACACCCGCGTCTCCGGGCAGCTGCTGCGCCACATGGGCCTCGACAAACCGCTGATGGCGGTGCACCAGCACAACGAGGTCGGCGCGGCGCAGCGCGTCGTGGCCCTGCTTCAGGAGGGCCAGCGCGTGGCCTACGTCAGCGACGCAGGCACCCCGGCCATCTCCGATCCTGGCGCCCACCTGGTGGCTGCCGTGGCCGCCGCTGGCCAGCCGATCGTGCCGCTGGCCGGGCCGAGTGCCGTCACCACGGCCCTGAGCGCGGCAGGTGACGTCCATGCCCAGGGCTTCCGCTTCCTCGGCTTCCTGCCGTCCAAGGGTGCCGCGCGCCAGACTGCGTTGCGCGAGGCCGTCACCCCGGGCGCCAGCCTCGTGCTGTTCGAAGCACCCCATCGCATCATCGACCTGGCAGACGACCTGGTCGCCGTCTGCCCCGACGGCACCGTGACCATGTGTCGCGAACTCTCCAAGCAGTTCGAGGACATCGCGACCGTGCCGGTGGCCGCGCTGCCTGCCTGGCTGAACTACGGCCCGCACCGCCAGCGCGGCGAGTTCGTCGTGGTGCTGCACGCCCGGCGCCCTTCCGACGACGCGGCCGCGCTCGCGCCGGCCGCCGCCGCCGTGCTCGCCGAACTGGTCCGGCATGTCCCGGTGAAGAAGGCCGCCGGCCTGGTCGCCGATCTCACCGGCCTGCCGCGCAAGGCCCTGTACGACACCGCGCAGGCCCTGCGCGACAACGCCGCTGCGGACGACGAAGACTGAGCCCTCCGTATCCGCTCCGGGTGAAATGACGTCCGTTTGACGTTTGGTAGCCTGTTCGCGGGGGTGGGCAAACCCGACAATCCCGGGCTTACCCTCGAACGACCGTTTGAGTGCAAGTGGAACATGCGACTCCAGCAGCAGGCATGGCTGCACCTCATACAGGAGTTCGACATGGTCCCAACATTGTTCCGTCGTCCGCTGATCGCCGCGTGTGGAGTCGCCGCGGCCGCCATGGCCGTGGCACCCGCCGCGCACGCCACCACCACCGGATCCAAGACCCGACACCCGATCGTGCTGGTCCACGGCTTCATCGGGTTCGACAACATCCTCGGGATCCAGTACTTCTACGACATCCCGAAGCAGCTGCGTGCCGACGGCGCCACCGTCTACATCGCCTCCGTCAACCCGTCACAGACCACCGAGTTCCGCGGCGAGGAGCTGATCCAGCAGATGAAGCAATGGGCTGCCAAAGACGGCGTGACCAAGTTCAACCTCATCGGTCACAGCCATGGCGGCCCGACCGTGCGCTACGCGGCGGGCACGCTGCCGTCCATGGTCGCCAGCGTCACCACCGTGGCCGGCACGCACTTCGGCAGCAAGGTCGCCGACGACATCCTGGCCAACACCACGCCCGATGGCGGCTTCGACAAGCTCGCCACGGCCGGCCTGCAGCTGATCGCATGGCTCAGCGGCAACAGCTCCGCCAAGCAGGCCGACCTGCTGACGGCGCTCAATGCCCTGAGCAGCGAGGGGGCCGCCCAGTTCAACGCCAAGTTCCCGGTCGGGGCGCCCACCACGCCGTGCGGCAACGGGCCTGAGGTGGCGAGCGTCAACGGCCACAGCATCCGCTGGTACTCCGTCTCCGGCACGGCGGTCAAGACCAATGGCTGGGACATCTCCGATGCCATCCTGAGCTACACCGCCAAGTATTTCGGTGACGAGCCCAACGACGGCCTTGTCAGCCAGTGCTCCAGCCACTGGGGCCGGGTGCTCAAGGACAACTACGCCTGGAACCACCTCGACGAGATCAACCAGGTGCTCGGCATCGTGGGACGCACGGCGCCCGATCCGGTGGCGTTCTACAAGGCCCAGGCCAACCGCCTGAAGCTGGCCGGCCTGTGATCGGCGCCAGACCGGCCCTGACCCCACGACTGACAGGAGTGCGCCGATGGACACGCGCGTCAAGCTGATCGCCGGGGGGGCGGCCCTGGCCTTGCTCGCCGGGGGGGCCTTGCTCTGGCGGGCCGGTCCGCTTCCGACCGGAGCAGGGGGCGCGCGCGGCGCCGACGGCTGGGCCATGATCACGCCCGGCGCGCCGGCCGACACCGAGGTCGGCGCCCCGGGCAGGGTGGCGCCCCTGAGCGCGGAACAGGTGCGCCAGCGCCTGTTCCGGCAAGGCTCGCTGGCCGGCACCGAGGCCGCTGGCGACTGGTGCGTCAGCCAGTCGCAACTTCAGCCCTGCGCCGGCCTGCGCCATCGCTTCGAGTACTACATCCTGGGCCTCGGCGAGGTCACCGCCGACGAGCTTCGCGTGCTCGTGGCCGACGAGGTGCAGCGGGCCCACGGCCCGGTGCTGGCCGGTCAGATCGTGGCCCTCTGGGATCGGTACTGGCAGCTGCGAGGCCATGCGTGGCGCCATCGCTTCGACCAGAACGACCGCAGCACCTGGCTGCCGGTCTTCGAGGAGCGCCGCCTGGTTCGTCGCCAGATCCTGGGCGCCGAGTGGGCCGCCGCGTTCTACGCCGACGAAGAGACCCGCTTCCAGGCCCATTACGCCCAACTCGAGTCGGGCCTGCCCCCGCCACCCGACCCGGGCGAGCCGGTGCCCCAGATGGCGCCTGGCAAGGACCCGGCTGCCGTTCACGCCGAGCGGGTCGCCCGCTATGGCGAGGCCGCGGCGCAGCGCCTGGCCAAGGCCGACGACGAATGGGCCGACTGGCAGCGCCGCCTGGCTGCCGCGCGCCAGGAATGGCAGCACCTCCAGGCGGCTGCGCACCTTTCCGACGCCCAGCGTCGCCAGGAGATGGCGCGCTACGTCGACCAGCACTTCAAGTCCGACGAGCACCTGCGCGTGCAGGCCTTGCTCAAACTCTGACCGGTGCGAGGCCGCCGCGTCGGCACCCGCCCGCGTGGCCTGGCCCTGGGCGCCTCCGGACATACACGAACGCGCCGTGCGCCTCCGACCCGGCATGCCTACAATGGGCCCCATGATCGCCGTCGACGCCACCATCGCCCGCCTGCAGACCGCCCGTGAGCTCCTGCTCGCGCCCTTCGGTCTCGATGAATCCTCGTTGCTCAAGGCCCTCAAGGTCATCACCGAGCACCGCGTCGACGACGCCGACCTCTACTTCCAGTACACCCGCAGCGAAGGCTGGAGCCTGGAAGAGGGCATCGTCAAGTCCGGCAGCTTCGGCATCGACCAAGGCGTGGGCGTGCGCGCCATCGCCGGCGAGAAGACCGCCTTCGCCTACTCCGACGACATCTCCGAAGCCGCACTGCTTGACGCCGCCCGCACTGTGCGCACCATCGCCTCGGCTGGCCAGAGCCGCCGCGTCAAGGTCGGCGGCCACACCATCGCGCCTAGCCGCACGCTCTACGGCGGCTTCGACCCCATTGCCTCGCTCGACAGCGCCGCCAAGGTTGCCCTGCTCGAGGACGTCGAGAAGCGCGCCCGCGCCAAGGACCCCCGCATCGTGCAGGTCATGGCCGGTCTGGGCTGCGAATACGACGTCGTCCTGATCGCACGCGCCGACGGCACATTGGCCGCCGACGTCCGCCCGCTGATCCGCCTGTCCCTCACCGTGATTGCCGAGCAGGCCGGTCGCCGCGAGGTCGGCTCCTCCGGCGGTGGTGGCCGCCATGACCTGAGCTACTTCACCCCCGCCATCACCCAAGGCTACGTCGATCAGGCGGTGCATGCCGCGCTGGTCAACCTTGAGGCGCGCCCGGCACCCGCGGGCGAAATGACCGTCGTGCTCGGCAACGGCTGGCCCGGCATCCTGCTGCACGAGGCCGTCGGCCACGGCCTCGAAGGCGACTTCAACCGCAAGGGCTCGAGCGTCTTCTCCGGCCGCATCGGTCAGCGTGTGGCCGCCAAGGGCGTGACCGTGCTCGACGACGGCACGATCCCCGACCGGCGCGGCAGCCTGAACGTCGACGACGAGGGCCATGCGACACAGCGCACGGTGCTGATCGAGGACGGCATCCTGCGCGGCTACATGCAGGACGCGCTGAACGCGCGCCTGATGAAGGTCAAGCCCACCGGCAACGGCCGCCGCGAAAGCTACGCGCACGTGCCGATGCCGCGCAT
>JAJUHM010000204.1 GCA_029279925.1 Aquabacterium olei | reverse complement strand
GATAACCAGATCGAGGACGCCGTGGTGCAGGCCAAGAAGGACTTCGCCCAGCAAATTGCGGTGGCCAGCGGGATGGAGTACCGAATCCTCAAGTCGTCCGATGCGGACAAGCGACATTTCCGGATGTTGCTCTAAGAACCATCAGTTGCCGCTCGTTTCGGAATTGCAGCCTGCAGGGAAAACCAGATGACCAAAAAAAGAATCTCGAAGAGCACGCTCTCAATGTTCCTTCGCACGAAGTGCGACCGAGAGCTTTATTTGTCTCTGCATGAAGACTCGGAGCTTGATGCGCACGGAATGCCAGTTCCACTTCAGGCGCGGCCAGGGATTGGTGTGCTGCAAACTGCAGGTCGAGACTTTGAGGACGAGCGCAATGATCAGTTGATCAAGGCTTTCGGTGCTTTAGTCATCTATCAACCCGACAAGGGTGGCTCAAGTAAGCCGGTAAAGGCGCCTCTTGCATCATTGCTGGGGAATGTCACGGCTTTGCCATCGATCATCCTGCAAGGGAAGTTCGAGCCCTCTTCCTTCCAGAACACCGTGATGGCAAACATTGGTCTGCAACCCGTACAGATCACTCAGGTCCCGCCAATCGCAGGGCTCATCCCTGACATCATCGTCGTGCGCCAGGCCACAGCCGATGACGAGGAGGTGGGGCCAGACGGATGTCGTCGGCGAATTGACCCGGCAACTGAGACGCGGCGTGCATTGAGCATCATTGATGTAAAGCACACCAGCGAGGCTAATCCGAGCTACTCCGCCGAAGTCGCGCTTTACGCACTTTTTCTGGCGAACTGGATCGCCGACCAGGGGTTGCAGAATGAGTATTTCGTAACGATTCGCAGCTACCTGTGGACCCGATTCAAGCAAGGCCAGTCTGAACTCGACGCGTTGATGTCGGGCACCTCCCCAGCGACAGCGATTCAGTATCTCAACGCTCTGATCGCCGATAGCGAAGACGCCAACTTGCGCTTCTATCTGCCCACCGTTCTGCATTTCTTCCGGGAGGACTTGCTCCGGGTCATCGCTATCGGCGACGCTTCACCCAGCGGATGGCAAAATCTCGAATGGCACGTCGATGGCCGTTGTAGCGCGTGTGACTGGTTGGGCCATGAAAAGTGGGCAAATACGAAGGATAAGGCCCGGATCGCAGCGCAACCTACACATTACTGCTATCCCGCAGCGAAGCTGACTGGGCACTTGAGCCAAATCGCGGGTATGACTCGAGGTGCAAGAAAAACGCTCCAGATTAATGCCATTCAGGACACGGCGGGTGCGGCAAGCGCCCCCTCCGCACATCCTGCCTTTCAGCAACACAGTCATCTCAAAAAGGAACGAAGCCGTATCCCCGCGCGAGCGCAGGCCTTAATTTCTTCGGCCACGACGGTGGACAGCGCCGCCGTGCTGGCGAGCTTGGCGCCAGCGCCACAACTCCATGTGGCGATCGCCGTCAACTTCGATCCCAGTGCTGGGTTGCTCACTGGCCTTTCGATAGTTGGTAGAGCGACGGCCTATGTGACGGGACAGTCGCCCCGGCAGTTTGCGCCGAAATGCTTTGTCGTGGATCAGAAGGCGCTGGCTGACGAGTGGGTGGCTTTGGAGGGGCTCCTGTCGACACTGTCTGACATGATTGATCAGGCTGAGACATTTGTTCGCGCTGCCGGACGAACCCCGCTAACCGCACAAATCGCGTTCTGGGAGAAACGACAGTTTGAAGAGCTTTGTGCGGCGATGGGACGGCATTTACCACGGGTGCTGAGCCTGACGAATCGTAAGACCAAAGCGCTGGCCTGGCTTTTCCCTGCTGATGAGCTGATCGAAAAGCCCGATGGCGCAGTCAGCCCCTGCGTTGTTTTCGTTGATGAGATTGTCCGGAGAGTTGTTTTTGCCCCTACACCTCATGTGATCACCCTGTTCGATACCGTTGAAACCTACTATTCGGGCCCTGGACCAGTTCGGCTGGGTGATGCGTTCTATCGTGAATTCCTCACCAACGGCATTCCTCGGGAACGCATTTATGAGATTTGGAGCAACGTCACCACGATTAAACGGGGGTCCGTTACTGTTCCCCGCAACACCGTCATTCAAGAATTCGGCAATGCGCTGGAGAAGCAATGCCGGGCATTGAACAGCGTCGTCGAGAGACTGCGCACGGACTTCAAGGGGCAGCTCAAGGCAAACGCTCCAAAGCTGACACTGTCTATTCCTCAGGGCGCTCGCGACGTTGCGTTCGACAGCAAGCTTTGGGTTTGGTGGGAGGAATTGCAGTATCACACCAGAAAGCTGGAGTCCCACCAGCGCCTGGCGCTTGATGCCGAGGCACTAGAGGCCAGTTACGAAGCGGTTCGGCTCACCAACGGGCAACCTACAGGGACCCCGAATGAGTACGTATTCGACGTGCTTCCTGGGTCCACCGAAGCCAAGCTCGATGACAACGAAGGCTATCTGGCTCTCGGCAAGGAAGGTCATCCTGGTCTTCCGTTGCAGCGTGGAAGTGATCTGATCGCCGGCGGCGCGCCGCTTTACCCAGGGCAGAACGACACGCTGCTCGCACCGCTGTGGTCCGCACTTTCCGTAACGCTCGTGTCCTTTGACAGAGGCATGCAAAAGGCTGTCCTGAAGCTAACCAACTGGCGTGAACCGGCTTTTGTACCTTATCTGCTGGCCAACTCGACTGTCGATCTGCTGAACGACATCTTTATCACCAAAGGCCAGGGTCCGTTCAAGTGGTACGAGACGGTCAAGCGGATTCTCACTGCAGTAGGGAACCCGTCGATAGCGGTGGCAGATAGCAATGCGGCCACTGCGATGGGGGCGCGGCCTCCGCGCCCCGGCTCAGACCCGGTTACCCCTCTTGCCCGCGTACTCTGGGAGGCCGACACTCTTCACGCGACATCCGTCGTCGCTGCGACGCAGGCCTCTTCGGTTGCAGCCTACGCCAAGGCCAAGCACAACCTGAACATGAGTCAGACCGATGCTGTCGCGCAGGCGGCGGAACGAGGGCTGACGATTATCTGGGGGCCGCCAGGCACCGGGAAAACGCAGACACTAGCTGGATGTATTCACGGCCTTGTGCATGATGCCGTGCGGCGGGGGCAACCATTGAAATTGCTGGTCGCCGGACCGACGTACAAGGCTGTTGAGGAGATTATTGGTCGTGTTGTTGAGGCGTTAGACAACGACGCAACCTGTCCTGCTGAGGTCTTTGTTGGATATTCCTCTTCGCAGACCCCAAAGGTGTTCTCGGCAAGCAAGTCACATCTGCTCGTTGAGTCATTCAACCTGAACCAGGGCAATCAGGAAACACAGGACTGTCTTGCTAGTCTGGCGAAAACCGATGGTGTCACGATTGTCGCCACGGCGACGATGCAGGCGTACAAGTTCGCCGAGTGGACCTATGGTCGCCATGTTGCGCCGATATTTGACGTCGTTATTGTCGATGAAAGCTCTCAGGTTCAGGTCACACACGCAATCTCGCCACTAGCCACCTTGAAGGACGATGCGAGACTGATCATTGCTGGTGATCATCTTCAGATGCCGCCAATCATGGCGCTTGAACCACCCAAGGGCGCCGAATACCTGGTGGGCAGCATCCAGAGATATCTGCTCGACCGTCCGTTTGGCAGCCAAATCGTTCCATGTCCGCTGGAAGAGAACTACCGCTCGGCGGAGGACATTGTTGCCTATGCCCGCACGATCGGCTACCGATCGACGTTGAAGGCGTCAAACGCCGCGACGGCACTTCATCTCTTGGCGGCGGTGCCAACTCCCGCATCAGGTTTTCCAGGGGCCTTCCCTTGGTCATCTCTGTGGCCGGATATTCTTGACCCCACGAAGAAGGTGCTGACGTTGCTCCATGACGATGATCTATCGTCCCAAAGCAATTCCTTCGAAGCAAAGATCGTCGCCGCCTTGACCTGGTGCTTGAGGCGGACAGTGAGCGCGGAACTTGATGGGCGAGGTGCCGTGACGCATGCGTCACCTACGCCCGATCAGTTCTGGGGGCAGTGCATCGGAATCGTGACGCCGCATCGCGCTCAACGTGCCCTGGTGGTTCGCGAACTGCGGTCAATATTCCCGTCTGATCCGCCGAACTTGATCGACTCGGCCGTTGATACCGTGGAAAAGTTCCAGGGTGGTCAGCGGCACACAATCGTCGTGACTTTTGGTGTCGGGGACGCGGACGTGATCATGGGAGAGGAAGCGTTCCTGATGCAGCTAGAGAGGACAAATGTGGCCATCTCACGCGCGATGGCCAAGTGCCTGGTAGTCATGCCAATGACGCTCGCAGGGCACGTCCCTCAAGACAAGAAGGCACTCGAAACTGCACACGCAATCAAAGACTACGTCGACGAATTTTGTAATCAGGAGCTTATTGGTCAAGTCTCGCTTGGGGTAATCTCGAGACAAGCGAAGCTGCGTTACCACCAATAGCAGCAACAGTAATCAAACTCTTTCGACGTGAAAATCAAACTCGACGGCGGCGGCAGACTCGGCTTTCATCTGATCTGCTTGCCGCTTGCCAACATCAGCTGACTTTGCTGAGCGCGTAGAAACCAAGCGCCAATTGATTCCAGATTCCTCCAAAGAGTCCCTGAAGAGTTTTTTTGCATCAACCAACGCTGACGGAATTATTCCGAATCGGATGTACATATGGAGCGACTCGGAGGACGAAGCAGTATTGGCAATATTGCGCCAAACCTTTCCAAGCGAAGCTGCAAATGCCTGTTGCCCACCGTGATCAAGTTGCGGGCCAGCTGAATAGTCAATGGAACTGGGGCCGCCAAGAAACCAATTTCTCAACCATTGGTCCTGAACATATGTCCGCATTCCGTAGTATGGAGGAGAAGTGATTACAACCGAGGGCGATTTGTTAATCGACTGAAATAACTCTTCCGACTGAGCGTCTCCATGTATGACATGAGATATCGGACAAGGCGAGGCTTGATCAAGTCCAGCCAACCGCTCGATCTTTCGACGCAGTACTCGGAGTACATCGATCTTTGGCGCTTTGAGGTCGCGTTCCTTCCAGAATCGCACCGCGTAGTCCGGTTTTGACGCGTAAGTCCTCGGCATTTGATTTGAAAAGTAGCCCGCGTTCTCAACATGCTTGGGAAGTGGGCCATGCAAACATCCGAGTGCGGCAGCACGCAATATGGACGATGCATCCGTTTCATTTTCGAGTCCGAGCAATCCTTCGCGCAGGGCGCAAATATCACGGAGCGTCGACCGGTGATACGCGGAACGAAAAAATGGAGTGTCTGGCAAGTCGGCTGGCTCGACGTCTGCAATTAGTTCAGCAGCAAGCTCTAGAGGAGCCTCGATGTCGCAGCTCGCAAGTTTGGCTTTCGCAATAGCAACGGCAACTGGCGATGAATCAATGCCCCAGGCAGAAAACCCAAACTTTCGCGCAGAGAATAGAGTGGTGCCTCGACCACAAAATGGGTCGAGCACAACTGGCTTTTCCTTTAGATGCCTTTTGAGGACCCTGTTCGGATACTCGAGCGGAAACATCGTAAAGTAAGGGCAAATTGCGTTCAGCGCATTTTCTTTATTATAGGCAAGGGCCACGTTCTGGGTACTTGTGCTTGGCGTGAATTTTGGATATAAGGAACAGTTTACACGGCTATGGGCGTGTAGGGAACGTTTCGTACTCATAGATCAGCTCTTCCCCGCAACAACAAGCATTCGGCTTGCCTACGTGCAATCAGCCCTGGCAAGACTCTTCCACTCCCGTAGACCCATCGCTTTAGTTCCTGCTCGGCAAGGCCCCAGTCTCTCTGGTTAACCCGGCGTCGCAGCGTCGATGTCTGCAGCCGCCCAGCGCCGAGGTTGAATGTGAAATCCACGATGGCCGCGAGTCTGCTTTCAGGTTCGGTGGCCAGCACCGGGCAGTAGCGCAATGTGGCGGTGAGCGCCGATTGGAGGTCGCGCGCCAGATAGACCTCTGCTTCCGCCTCGGTGATCGGCAGGTGCTCGGGATCACAGAGATGGCCGTAACCAATCGTCCAGAAGCCTGCGGGGCAGATGTAGGGGACGGCAGTGATGTCGATTCCGCGCCTCACCCTGCGCTCGAATCCCTCAAAGCGCTTGGCCAGGGCGATAGCTGGCTGGGGAATCTGGGTCATGGTCTCACCCGGTCAAACACG
>JAJUHM010000203.1 GCA_029279925.1 Aquabacterium olei | reverse complement strand
GTGGCGGCCTTCGGGGCGTACTTGCAGCCCACCCGGTTGTGGCTGACGTGGGTGCACAGCGGCTCCCAGATGATCAGCTCCCGGGCGGTGTCGTCGGGCAGGTGCTGTCCCGTCACGTCGAGCTTGCTGTTGTCGACCATGGCGTAGTAGCCGGCGGTGGCGGCGCTCACGGTCTTGTCCGTGATGGACGCGCGCAAAGCAGTGATGGCCTCTTGTGCGACGGTGTCTGCCGTGAGCGTGGCCGATTGCTTGAAGCCGAGGTTGCCCAGCACCAGCGTGCCGGTGCCGACCGAGCGCACCAGCGCCACGCCCGCAAGCGACAGCGCCACCAGGGCCAGCAGCGAGAAGATGAGGGAGACGCCGTGTGCGGCGTGCGCAGGGGGGCGGAAGCGGCGCATGGTCGGTGCCTTCCTCAGCTGTTCCACAGCACGTTGCGCAGCGGCACGACCGTGTCGAACACGCGGTAGCGGTAGTGCTGCCACTCGGTGTCCGTGCTCGGTGTCGCGAAGTTCACCTTCAGCGTGTAGCAGCGGTCACCCGTGACGCCGGTGGTGCAGGTGGCGGTGGGGTTGGCCGTGCTGATCGACAGCGTGTCCGTGCCACCCAGATTCCATTGCGGCTCGGCCGTGGTCACCGCATCCTTTTCGCGGTTGCTGCTGCGCGCCACCAGGGCCACCCGCACATTGAGCACGCGCGACCAGGTCATGAAGTCGGACGGGGTGGTGTCGGTGTACTGGTCGACCACGCCGTTGCCGTCGTTGTCCAGCCCGTACAGGGCTTGCAGGTTGACGATCTGAGCGAACACGACGCGGGGTGGCGAGGTGCCGTTGGCTTCGGCCCCGGCCTCGGTGCCACTGGTGGCCGACAGCTCGGTGTAGACCAGGTTGTTGCCGATGATGCCGTAGACGCGGTTGACCATGCGGCCGAGGTTCACGAGCGTGGTGCCCGAGGCGTAGCCGCCGGTGGGGAACACGGCGGATTCGGTGTTCCAGCCGGTGCTGCCTGCAGCGTGGGGCACATTGGTGGCCGTCAGGCTGAAGGAGCTGTCGGCCTGCACCTGAAACAGCGTGCAGGGCGCAGCGCTGCTCCACGTGGCGGGCACGGCCACAGCCAGATCCCCTTGTGTCAGGCTGAAGGCCGAGCGGACGGTGAACACGCTGGCGGTCTGGGCGTGGGCGGCGGTGAGGACCGAGGGCACGGCCGCACCGGCGCTGTCGCTGCGCAGCACGCGCAGCACATCGGGGGTGCCCGAGGGGCCTTGGGCGATGACGATGGGGGCCAGGGTGAAGCTGCCGGCTGTGGCGGCAGCGGCGCCCGAGCTGCCCTTGTAGCGGTAGTTCACCGGGCAGCCGAGCGCGCTCGGGTTGACGGCCAGCCCGTAGCCGGCGTTCTGCAGTTCACGCTGCAGTGTGAACAGTGCGAGGTTGCCGTTGACCTGGGCGTCCGAGCCCGAGGTGGCCGAGCGCTTCTGGCCTTCGGCGCGCAACAGCACTTGCGAGACGATGACGGTCGTCAGCATGGCGAGCACCATGCCGACCATGACCTCGACCAGCGTGAAGCCGGCGGTGGCGCGTGGGGATGAGAGAGGGGCGCGCATGCTCACTGGGCCGCGACGATGGTCGTCTGCGTGCTGTAGTTGCGGGTTTCGCCGTTGGCGGTCTTCCAACGCAGCACGATGGACACGAGGTTGCCGGACACCGTCACGCTTTGGGTCTGGCCGGCGCTGCCGGGCAGCACGGCAGCCAGCTTGTTGCGCCATTCCTGGCAGGTCGCATACGTGGTGGGGCAGCCGTTGTATTCGGCCAGGTTGCGCAGGTCGCCCCACATGCGGGCCTGCAGTTCCGACGCCAGGTAGGCGGCATCGGCGCGGTCGCGCGCTTCGGCCTGGGCCTTGTTCATGCGGCCCTGCAGGCCGATCAGGGCCAGCACGCCGATGGCGAAGATCACGGCGCTGACCAGCACTTCGATCAGCAGGATGCCGCGCTGCGTGCGGCGGGCGGGGCAGGGCGGGGCGCAACGGGTCATGACGAAGTCGATCCCGAAGAGGGGGCGGGGGTGGTCGGCACGGTGTAGTCGCAGCGCCGCGCGTCGGTGCCGCTCACGGCCGGGTCGCACAGGCGGATCTGGCCGCCCGGGGTGATCTCGATGCGCAGCGGGCGGTCGTCGGTGCTGCCGCTGCCGCTCGGATAGGCGATGGCGAGCGCATGCAGGTCGGTGCCGACGCTGGCCGTGGCGATGCGCCCGAAGCCGTCGAAGGTGACGCGGCTAGCGCTGGTGGAGAGGTCTGCCCGGGTGCCGGCGATCGCGATCGGACTGCCCCCCCCCGCGTTGTGCGCCACGACCAGACGGGGGTCCTCGGTGGCAGAGGGGGCCGTGCCGCATTTGCCGGCGGGGTTGTCGAGACTGACCACCCAGGAGGTGCCCGTTGCAGACACGGTGCAGTCGTTGTTCAGGGTCTGCGCGTCGGTCAGGTTGACCAGCCAGAAGGTGACAGGCACGTTGCGGCGCACGGCCTCGGCCCGGGCGCGTTGCAGGCCGCTCTGCATGGACTCGGCCATGTTGCGGATGCGCTGGTTGCGCAGCCAGGCGCTGACGTCCGGCATGACGGCCGCCAGCGCGAGACCGAGGATGGTGATGGCCGCCACCAACTCGATCAACGTGAAGCCGTGGACAGGGCGCCGCATGGTTTTGTTCACTCAGTCGCAGGACGAGGCCGAGCGGCTCGCCCAGCACGTCAGCGCGACGGTGGTGCCCGCAAAGCGCGTGGTGGCCCTCACGTCGTTGCTGTTGAGCGTGTAGACGAAGGTGGCGCTGCCGCCCGAAGGGGCGACGGCACCGGCCCGGCCCGTGGCCGTGAGGGTGTAGGCCTGGCCCGAGCTGGCCGTGACACACGTCAGGTCGAAGTAGCGGCCGGTCGGCATGGTGACCCCGCACGTGGTGCCGGTGGTGGCGCCGTAGTTTTTGTTGTCCTGGTAGTACTGCTCCATCCGCACGCCATGGTCAGCGAGCAGGGTGAAGGCCTCCTGCAGCTGACCGCGCCGCACGTAGTCGGTGTAGGCGGGCAGGGCCACGCTGGCCAGGATGGCCACGATGGCCACGGTGATCATGACCTCGATCAGCGTGAAGCCGGAGGCCGTCGATCGACGGATGAAATGAGTGGTGTGCGCCATGCCTGCGTCCCGGGGTTGGGGAAATCATGTCCGGTGGAGGCCGATTGTTGGCGTCCCGGACGGCAGGGCATGGGCGGAAAACCGTGCGAAAGTGCGCGCAATCCCGCGGGCTTACGGTTTGTCACAGGCAGGGCGCGTCGTGGCGCTGGCCGGTGGGTGCCGTTCGTCGCGGCAGATCGACCAGCCTTCCGTGTCAGGCCATCAGGCGCATGCGGCGCTGTGGGTCAATCGCCACGGGCCACCGGGCGGGCCGGGTCGGCGCACCACGCGCTCCAGGAGCCGCCGTACAGGCGCATGGCAGGCAGCCCGGCGTGGGCCATGGCCAGTGCGTTGTGGCAGGCGGTCACGCCCGAGCCGCATTGGTGGACGAGGGTGTCCAGCGTGCGTCCGCCCAGCACCGTGTCGAAGGCCGCACGCAGGGCGTCAGGGGGCAGGAAGTGGCCGTCCGGTCCCAGGTTGAGCTGGAAGAACCGGTTGAGCGCACCGGGGATGTGGCCGCCGACGGGATCCAGCGTCTCGTTCTCGCCGCGGAAGCGGTCCGGTGCGCGGGCATCGAGCAACTGCAGGCGCGCGGTGTCCCCCAGGGCTGCGGCCACGTCTTCCGTGGCGACCAGCCATGCCGCACGCGGGGCCGCGGTGAAGTCGCCCGGGGGCGGTGGGGGCGGTGCGTCGGCGGTGATGGGCGCGCCGGGCAGCGCCTGCCAGGCAGGCCAGCCCCCGTCGTGCACCTGCACCGCGTCGTGCCCCAGCCTGCGCAGCATCCACCACTGTCGCGCGGCTATCATGCCGCGCTGGGCGTCGTAGGCCACGACCCGGGTGCCCGGCCCCACGCCCCATTGCCGCAGCGTGCGGACCAGGGTGTCGACGGGGGGCAGGGGATGGCGGCCGTTCTGCCCGGTCTTCGTGCCGGACAGGTCGCGGTCCAGGTCGGCGTGCCGGGCGCCGGGAATGTGTCCCTGCGACCAGGCAAGGCGGCCGGCGGCCGGGTCGGCCAGGTTGAAGCGGCAGTCCAGCACGCACAGGGTGGGCGGGCGCTGTCCGACGAGGTCGGCCAGTTCGGCGGCGCTGATCAGCGGGGGCAAGAGGGCGGTCATGGCTGGGCGGTGATCGGTCAACCACCGCATCGTGCCACGGCCGCGCCGGCTTCAGTTCACCAGTTCGCGCCAGGAGACGCGGCGCAGCCCGCCGGTGCTCGCGGGCGGCGAGGTCGGGTGCTGGTTCTGGCGCACCGTCTTGCCGTCCGAGGTGCTGGTGATGACGATGGCGCGGCCGCTGGCGTCGTAGACGATGCTGACGCCGCTGACCATGGCGTTGCCCTGGAACATGGGGGCGACCTCGGTGTAGCCATCGGCCAGCGTGAAGTAGTAGAGCCAGGACGAGCCCCCTGCCGCGCGGCACGACTCGGCGGCGCTCGGGATGTTGCCGGCCACGACCAGCGTGCTGTAGGCCACCTGCATGCGCGTGTTCACGCGCTCGCCCTCGGGGGTGGCGGTGCTGCTGGGGCGCAGGTCGAACACCCAGCCGGCCTTGGTCGACCAGTCGACCTTGGTGTTGCTGGTGGCCGTGCGCGTGAGGCTCGTGCCGCTGCCGCTGGTCGTCACCGACTTGGCCACCAGGTTGGTGCTGCTGCGCACGTCGCCCCATCCGGTGCTGTCGAGCTTGTCTCGGATGGCGTAGACGCTCTGCAGCGCGGTGTCGCTCACGTCGTTGGCGTGCAGGTAGCGGCCGGTGCCCACCATCACCACGGGGTAGGCCGTGCCGTTGTAGGTCACTGAGCCGAGCTCCGGGCGCACCGTGATCGGCTGCGGGGTCGTCGACGAGGTCTGCAGGCGGACCACCGGGGCCACCGTGCCCGCATTGATGTCGAAGCGCCAGACGTTGCCCAGCAGATCGCCCGCGTAGATGCGGCGGGCGGTGTTGTCCCGGTTGGAATCCAGCCAGGCGTTGATCGGCGCGAGACCTGACGGCGTGGTGGCCGAGCCGGCCGTGGTGGCAATGGGCGAGCCGGTCCTGGCGGCACCGGTGTAAGCGTCGAGCACGTACAGGTAGCCCAGGCCGGTGTTGTTGTAGCCCGAGCCGAAGGCCACGATCCACTCGCCGGCGCTGTTCTTCGTCACCACCGGATTGCCATAGGTGAAGCCCAGGTTGGCGTGCGTGTACTCCCACAGCGGGATGGGGGCGGCGGGGTCGGTCACGTCGAGCGCGTAGTAGGCCTTGCCGCCCTTGTTGAGCCCGCCGATGAGGATGGTCTTCCAGCTGCCGCTGACCTTGATGTCGGCGATCACGGGGCTGCCGTCCACGAAGTACTGATGGGTGTAGTTCTTGTCGGCCAGCTTGTAGAGGTTGGCCATCACGGCGTTGGGCACGAAGGCCCACAGCTCCTGTCCCGTGAGCGCATTGAAGGCGTGCAGCATGCCGTCGTTGGCCGGCACGTAGACCACCTTGGTGCGGCTGGCCTGGGCGGTGACGTAGTCGCTGTAGCCGCTGTCGGCGTACTGGAACGGCGGTTTGCCGGCATAGGCCGGCGAGCCGTTGGCGATGTCGCCCAGGGCCGCGTAGCGCAGACGGAACAGCGGGTTGGCGCCGTTGCTGGCTTCGTAGGTGGCATCGCCCCGGATGAAGTTGACCAGATTCTTGCCGTCGTTCGCCAGGGCGCGCTGCGCCGCGCTCAGGCTGGTGCACTGCGACAGCTTGCTGGCGCTGCACGAGGTGCTGAACTTGCCATCGGCGTCCAGGCCGGCGGCCTGCAGCGCGGCATAGGTGAAGGCGGTGCGGGCACGCGTCGTGGGGTGCATGAAGTACACCACCCGCTCGTCGTTGCAGTTCGAGTACAGCGCCCCGCACTGTGGCGAGGTCACCCCCGCGGCCGGCGCCGTGCGCCCGTTGCGGTTGGCCAGCATGTCCAGCTGCGCCTGGGCCGTCCACACCGGCGTGGTGTCGACGATGCCGTCGCTGGCGATGCTGAAGGCCTTGAGCTCACCCGTCCAGCGCCCGCTG
>JAJUHM010000202.1 GCA_029279925.1 Aquabacterium olei | reverse complement strand
GCTGCCACTCAGTCGGGATCATGTTCGGGATCGAAGCGCTCACCCAGCACGATGCCGTGGTCGCTGACCTGTACGCCCAGTCGGGCCATGCGGTAGCGCATCTGGCGCAGCGACAGCCCCAGGCTGTGACCGGCGGCCGTGCGGTTGAGGCGGTGTTTTTCCAGGGCACGCACGAGGATGTCGCGCTCGACCTGATCGAGGTGCGCAACCAGATCCGAGGGCAGGGCGTGGGTGCCTGCGGCCGCCACCTCGATCGGGCCATCGGGCAGCGCCGGTTCCGTCGTGGTGTGCGCGTGCGCAGCCGGGCTCTGGTCGCCCTGAGGTTCTGCGGCCGGCGCGGCGGGGGGGAGCAGGCCCAGGTCATCGGCCTGGATCGTGCCGCCGCCGCCCAGCGCCATGGCGCGGTGCAGCAGGTTTTCGAGCTCGCGCACGTTGCCCGGGAAGGGGTGGGCCTGCAGGGCGGCCAGCGCAGACGGGCTCAGCTGCGGCACCGGTGCGACCCCGGCCTCGCGGGCCAGCCGCTCGAGCAGACCGGCGCACAAGCCGGGGAGGTCCTCGCGGCGCTCCCGGAGTGCAGGCAGGCGGATCTGGATGACGTTGAGCCGATAGAACAGATCCTGCCGGAAACGGCCTGCCTGCACTTCGACGGCCAGGTCCTTGTGGGTGGCGCTCAGCAGGCGCACGTCCACGGGCGTTTCCGCCGTGGCACCGACGGGACGGACCGCACGCTCCTGAATGGCACGCAGCAGCTTGGACTGCATGGCGATCGGGAGGTCGCCGAGCTCATCGAGGAACAGCGTGCCGCCTGCCGCGGCCTGGAAAAAGCCGTCGCGGTCGTCGGCCGCGCCCGTGAAAGCGCCCTTGCGGTAGCCGAAGAACTCGGCCTCCAGGAGATGCTCGGGAATGGCGCCGCAGTTGACCGCAATGAAGGGGCCGCGGGCGCGGTTGCTCGTGTCGTGGATGGCGCGCGCGACCAGCTCCTTGCCCGTGCCCGACTCACCGGTGATCAGCACCGGCGCCATGCTGCGCGCCACCTTGTCGATCAGCACACGCACCTGTTGCAGGCCGTTGTCGCAACCGATCAGCCGATGCAGGGCCGGGCGCTCGTCCGCCGTGCCGCCAGGCGGTCCGCCGGCGCGGCTCACGGACGGCGCCGCGGCGGGGGAAGGCGCCGCAGTGGCCGCGCCCTGGAGGCCGACAACGCCGGCGACCACGCTGCGGAACTGCTTGAGGTCGACGGGCTTGGTCAGGTAGTCGTAGGCGCCCGCCTTGAGGGCCGAGACGGCGTTCTCCGCTGAGCCATAGGCCGTGATGACGATGGCGCGCTCGTGCCGGCCGGTGCGCTCCAGGTGCTGCAGCAGGTCCAGTCCCGTGCCGTCGGGCAGGCGCATGTCGGTGATCACGGCGCTGTAGCGCTGCTCGGCAAGGTGTTGCAGTGCCTGGCCGACGCTGTCGGCCGTTTCGACGTCATAACCTTCCCGCAGCAGTGTCAGCTCGTACAGGGTGCGCAGGTCCGGCTCGTCGTCGACGACCAGAAGACGGTGGGCGGAGGCGGTGCTCATGCGGAATGGGGCGGCTGGCCGGTGGGTTCGATCGGCAGCGTCAAGTAGAACTCGTTGCGGTGGCGCACGCTGGGGGGATGCTGGCGGTAATCGATGGTGGCGCCATGGCGCTCGCACAGCTCGCGACAAATATACAGGCCGAGCCCGGTGCCCCGGCTGCGGGTCGAGAAGAAGGGCTCGAACAGGGCGCGCTCGGTGTCGGGGGTGATGGGTTCGCCATCGCTGAGGACCGACAGCAGCAACAGGCCCTGCGGGCTGTGGGCGCCGGGTATCCAGCCGACCTGTACGAGGATGGCGCCGGGCTCGCCGGATTGATGCCGCAAGGCGTTGTCCAGCAGGTTGACGAGCACGCGCTGAAGGTGTTCCGGCTCGAAGCGGACCTTCAGATGTGGAAAGGTCGGCGCCTGGCGTGCCGCCTGGACACCAATGTCGAGGATGCCGTGTTCACCGGGGACCAGGCCGGCCGTGCTGCGCCATTCGTTGCAGATCGCCACGATGTGCTCGAGCGGGTCGATGGCCGGGGCGGGCGGGCGCACGCCCGGGGCGACCGCCAGGATGTCGTCGACGATCAGCTTCAGCCGCGTCACGTTGTCGGCCACCATCTGCGTCAGGCGCTTCTGCGTCGGCGAGGCGGCGTCTTCCGCCATCAGGGCGTTGGCCTGCGAGATGGCGGCCAGGGGGTTGCGCACCTCGTGTGCGATGCCCGCCGACATCCGACCCATGGCGGCGAGCTTGTCCTGGCGTTGCCGGGCCCGCACCGTGCGCAGATCCTCCAGGAAGAGCACGCAGACGTCCTCCTGCGTCCTGCCGCCGCGGCCGCGGATGAAGCGCATCCGCAGCCGCAGGGCGCGCTGGCTCCGGTCGTCGAAGTGCAGGGTCACTTCCTGCGCCACTTCGGCCTGGTTGGAGTTCGACATGGCGTGGTCGATGGATTCGATCAGGGCGCGCCAGGCCGGGACGCCGGAAAGCGGAAACGGCGGCTGGGGCGCCATGCCCCGCGCAGACAGCAGCCGCCGCGCAGACGGGTTGGCGGTGCGGACGCGTCCGCGGCGGTCCACGACGAGCACGCCTTCGCTCATCTCGTCGATGACCAGCTTGTTGAGCTGGGCCTGCCGGCGGGCGGCCTCCATGTTGCCCCGTGCGCTGCGCTCCTCGCGTGCCAGCCTGGCGGAGAGCTCGCTCGCCAGCCCGGCAATGAGGAACAGGCCCAGCCCATTGAGCCCGGCTTGCGTCATCAAGGCCGCCATGTCGTCGCCCCGGCCACCCTGCAGCCAGGCCACCGACAGCAGGTTCAGGGTGGCGGTGGCAGCGACCCCCAGCGCCAGGATGCGGGGCAGCAGCACCGCGGCCATCAACACGGGCAGCACCAGCAGGGCCTGCGCGTTCACGCCGCTGCCCGTGATGTGGTGCAACAGGGCGAACAGCGCGAGGTCCACCCCGACGGTGCTCAAGGCTTGGCGGGTGCCGAGCCGCTCGCGTTCCCGCTGCCGATGGTGGCCGGGCCAAAGCCAGGCGAGCGCGGTGAGCGTGGCGTAGCCCGCGCCCAGCAGGGACACCCAGGTGGGCACCCGGACACCGGTGCCCCACAGCGTGGCGAGCAACAGGAGACCGAGCATGCCGAGCACCAGTCGCGCCACCAGGAAGGCCTGGTAGATGCGTTCGAATGTCGGGCGGGTCGTGCCCGGTTCGGTCGGGGTGGTGTGGGTGCCTTCGCGAGGACGTGTGCGGCGGCCCTCGGTGCCTGCTTCCAGGTCGCCGAACCAGGAGGTTTCGCGCGTGAACTGCGACCTGCTCGGCGCGGCCGTGTCGTCTGCCTGACGGGGGGCGCCAGCCATCATCGGGTGACGCCGTCAGCCCTGGCGAGGGCCACCGCGGGCATGCTCGGCACTGCAATAGGGGCGCCCGGCCCGGTCGTGGTGGGCCTCGGCCTCGGGCAGATGCACGCCACAATGAGCGCACTGCACCATGTCCTGCACGTCCCCGCTCGAGGTTGGGGGGGCAGGGGGCTCCGCCGTGCTCCTCCGCGGTGAAGGATGCTTCCCGAATGTGCGCTTGAGGGCCGGGATGACGAGCAGCCACACCAGCAGGCCGATCAGCAGGTACTTGAGCATGGTCGATCAGGCCTGCGCAGCGCGGTGCAGGACCACCTCCATCACGAAACGGGAGCCGACATAGGCAAGCAGCAGCAGCAGGGATCCCGCCACCAGCCAGCGGATGGCCTGGCTGCCGCGCCAGCCGAAGCGGGCACGGCCGACGAGCAGGGTGGCAAAGACCAACCAGGACAGCACGGAGAACACGGTCTTGTGGTCCCAGCGCCAGGGGTTGGCAAACGCGGCACCAAGCAGCAGCGTCAACGTGAGCATCACGAAGCCCGCCGCCACGAAGCGCACTGTCAGGGACTCGAGCCGGAGCAAGGGCATGCCCAGAGCCTGCCCGATGGGGCGTGGTGCCGGAATCTGTCCACTGACGGGCCGCGTGCGCAGCTGACGCTCCGCGTGCTGAAGCAAGCCTGCGTGCAGCAGCGCGGTCCCGAACAAACCATAGGACGCGAAGCCGAGCAACCAGTGCAGGGGCGCCCAGGGCGACGCGCCGATGGGATGTGGCTGCCCCGGGAACATCCACGCGAGGGCCACGACCGTGGCGCTCAGCACGGCCAAGGCCCTGCGCACCGCCACCAGGTCGATCCGGCGGCTTTCGATGGCATAGACCGCCAGCACGAGCCACACGGTGACGGACAGCGCTGGCGCGAATCCGAAGCGGGCACCCGGCTCGGCACCGCCCAGCACCAGGGCGTCTAGCACGATGGCCACCGCCTGGGACAGCCACCCGAGGCCGAGTGCCAGCCAGACGGGCCGAGCGGCCTGTCCTGGTGCGGCTTCCGGGCGCTGGGGCCACAGACTGGCGGCCAGATAAGCCAGCACGGCCAGACCACTGGGCCAGGCAGTTGATAGGGTGGGCGATAAAATCATGTGTCGAGTTTAAAAGCACACGCAGCTCTTTCATGGCATCCAACCTCACAGAACGCCTGAGTCGCCTGGTCAAGACCATGCGCGGCCAGTCCCGCATCACCGAATCCAACGTGCAGGACATGTTGCGTGAGGTGCGCATGGCGCTGCTCGAGGCCGACGTGGCCCTGCCGGTGGTGCGCGACTTCATCGCCCGCGTCAAGGACAAGGCCATGGGGCAGGAGGTCGTCTCCTCCCTCACGCCGGGGCAGGTGCTGGTCAGCATCGTGCAGAAGGAGCTGGCGGCCACGATGGGCGAGGGCATCTCGGACATCAACCTGGCCACCCAGCCGCCGGCCATCATCCTGATGGCCGGTCTGCAAGGCGCCGGCAAGACCACCACCACCGCCAAGCTCGCCAAGCTGCTGATCGAAAAGCGCAAGAAAAAGGTGCTGACGGTGTCGGCGGACATTTACCGCCCCGCCGCCATCGAGCAGCTCAAGACCGTCACGGCGCAGGCCGGCGCAGAGTGGTTCCCCTCCGACCCCAGTCAGAAGCCCCGCGACATCGCGCTGGCCGCCATTGACCACGCGAAGCGCCATTACTTCGACGTGCTGCTGTTCGACACGGCCGGTCGCCTGGCCATCGACGAGGTGCTGATGGCCGAGATCAAGGAGTTGCATGCACTCCTGAATCCGGTCGAAACCCTGTTCGTGGTCGATGCCATGCAGGGCCAGGACGCCGTCAACACCGCCAAGGCCTTCAAGGAAGCGCTGCCCCTGACGGGCGTGGTGCTGACCAAGCTGGACGGCGACTCGCGCGGTGGTGCGGCCCTGTCCGTGCGTCAGGTCACGGGCGTGCCGATCAAGTTCGCGGGCGTGTCCGAGAAGATCGACGGCCTGGAGGTGTTCGACGCCGACCGCCACGCCGGCCGCGTGCTGGGCATGGGTGACATCGTCGCCCTGGTGGAAGAGGTCCAGAAGGGCGTCGACGTCGCGGCGGCCCAGAAGCTGGCCGAGAAGGTCAAGTCGGGGGCTGACTTCGACTTCAACGACTTCCTCTCGCAGATCAGCCAGATGAAGAAGATGGGCGGGCTGTCCGGGCTCATCGACAAGCTGCCGACCGAGATCGCGGCCAAGGCCGGGCAGGCCGACATGGACAAGGCCGAGCGCGACGTGCGCCGCATGGAGGGCATCATCAGCGCGATGACGGCCAAGGAGCGCCGCCAACCCGCGCTGCTGATGGACGGCAAGACCAAGGCCAGCCGCAAGCGCCGCATCGCCCAGGGGGCGGGTGTCCAGATTCAGGACGTCAACCGTCTGCTGAACCAGTTCGAGCAGATGCAGACCATGATGAAGAAGATGAAGGGCGGCGGCTTGTTCAAGATGATGAAGCGCATGGGCGGCATGAAAGGCCTGCCCGGCATGGGTGGTCGCTGACACAGCTTGTGACCTTGCCGCGCGGCAGTTGGCCCGTCGGCGGCAGGGCGCGTGTTAGCGTGTGTGACATCCGTAGCGGTGCGCTAACCGGCCCTACATCAGCGGCCTGGACAGCCGAAATGCGGAAACGGTCCGGATCCGCCATCCGGTACATGCCTGTACAGGAAGATCCCCATCCATGATGGACATGCCTTCGATCTGGCCAGCCCTGGCCGCTGGCGTTCTGGC
>JAJUHM010000201.1 GCA_029279925.1 Aquabacterium olei | reverse complement strand
ATGGCGTTGGCCAGCGTGCAGTCGGCCTTGGCGGTGGCCTGGGCGAAGGGGTAGAGGTTGACCACCAGCAGGTCGATGGTGTCGATGCCGTGCTCTTTCAGGGCGGCCATGTGCTCGGGCAGGTCGCGGCGGGCCAGGATGCCGCCGTGCACGCGCGGGTGCAGGGTCTTGACGCGGCCGTCGAGCATTTCGGGGAAGCCGGTGATCTCGGCCACTTCCGTGACCGGCAGGCCCTGGTCGGCCAGCAGCTTGGCGGTGCCGCCGGTGGACAGCAGGCGCACGCCTTGGGCATGCAAGGCTTGTGCGAATTCAACGATGCCGGTCTTGTCGGACACGGACAGCAGGGCGGTCAGGGCCATGGTTCTTCCTTTGGGCAAAGAGCGGGGGAGCTGGAGATGAAAAAAAGAATGAATGGGCTCACTTGATGAGCTTGTGCTCGACGAGCTTGCGGCGCAGGGTGTTGCGGTTGATGCCGAGCCACTCCGCCGCCTTGGACTGGTTGCCCTCGGCGCGCTGCATCACGAGCTCGAGCATCGGTCGTTCGACGGCGTTGACCACCATGTCGTATACCGAGTGCGGCTCTGCACCGCGCAGATCCTGAAAGTAGCTCTCAAGGTTGTCCTTGATGCAGTCCTGGATGGTCTTCTTGCTCATGTTCTTGTCGGTCAGTTCGCCACGCAGGCGGCTTCGTGGACCTCCTGCATGCCGTCGCCCCCGGCTGGCCCGCTCGCCGTCACGGGCAGGCGATCATGGGTCAGGCTCAGGGCGTCGAAATAGTCGGTGACGGCCTGCACCTGGGCGGCGCAGCTGTCGAGTGTGTTCATGTGGGCGCGAAAGCGTTCGCCCCCGGGGAGGGCGCGCACCGCCCACCCGATGTGCTTGCGGGCGGTGCGGACGCCGGCGAACTCGCCATACAGCCCATAGTGGTCTTCAAGGTGGGCCAGCAGCCAGCGCTTGACCTGCGCGGTCTGCGGGGGCGCGCGGTGCGCGCCCGTGGCGAGATAGTGTGCGATGTCTCCGAAGATCCAGGGGCGTCCTTGCGCGGCGCGTCCCACCATGATGGCATCGGCGCCGGTGTGCCGCAGCACCGCCAGGGCTTTCTCGGGCGATGTGATGTCGCCGTTGGCCACGACCGGCACACGGACGGCGTCCTTCACCGCAGCAATCGTGTCGTACTCGGCCTGGCCGGTGTAGCCCTGCTCGCGGGTGCGGCCGTGCACGGTCAGCATGGCCACGCCGGCCTGCTCGGCGGCCCGGGCGATGCGCACCGCATTGCGGTGGGCCTGGCTCCAGCCTGTTCGCATCTTCAGTGTCACGGGCACCTTGTGCGGCAGGCACGCGGCCACCACGGCTTCGACGATCTGCAGCGCCAGCGGCTCGTCCTGCATCAGCGCCGAGCCCGCCCACTTGTTGCAGACCTTCTTGGCCGGGCAGCCCATGTTGATGTCGATGACCTGCGCGCCGCGGTCGATGTTGTAGGCGGCCGCCTCGGCCATCATGGTGGCATCCGTGCCGGCGATCTGGACCGCGATCGGCGCGGTCTCGCCCTCATGGTTCGCCCGCCTGGAGGTCTTGAGGCTGTGCCACAGGTCCTTGCGCGACGTCACCATCTCGCTGACCGCATAGCCTGCCCCCAGCTGCTTGCAGAGTTGCCGGAAAGGCCGGTCCGTCACCCCCGCCATGGGTGCGACGAACAGGCGGTTCGGCAGCTCGATGGCGCCGATCCGCATCGCACTGGCGGTCAGGGAGGTGGAAGACATGGTGTCGGAAGACGGGGCGGCGCCGGGTCTGGCTCGGGCGGGGGCCGCCTCAGCGGCCCGTGAAAGACAACGCAGCCCCGATCGCGGGGGGCGACCAGGGCTGCTTAAAAAGAAGGCAGAGTATACCGGGCCTCGTCGCCCGCGGCGCGCGCGCCCTTGTCCGGAAATCGGCGCCGTGGAGGCGCGGCAAGAGGGAGTTGAGGGAAATCCCGCATAAACATTGCATTGAAAATGCAATCGTTGCAGCCACAATGCAGTCGTTCGGCGGTACCGCCGCGTTCCCACCTCCCTGTCCGGTCCACCCATGAAGCAGTTTCGTCTCGTCCTGTCCTCCGGCGCCGCTCTGTGCGCGCTGGCCGCCTCCTCCGCCCTGGCCCAGAGCTACACCATCAAGCTGGGTGGCATCTACATCGACCCCCGCGCGACGAGCAGCTCGCTGAAGGGCACGCTGCCGGTGTATCAGGGCGCCTACCTGGGCAACATCAATGTGAACGGCGGCACCCGCCTTGAAGTGCAGCCCAAGGGCACCGTGATGTTCAGCGTCGAACGCGTCTTGAACGACCGCTGGAGCGCCGAGCTGGTGTTGGGCGTGCCGCCTGAGCACGACGTGAAGCTGCGTGCGCCGAACCCGGAACTGAGCGCGTTCTCTGCCGAGGCCGGCACGCCGTTGGGCAACGCCAAGGTGGCGGGCACCACGCAGAAGCTGCAGCGCAACAGCGGCGAGGTGGTGGCCACGGTGAAGCAGGCCGCGCCGACGCTGTTCTTCAACTATCAATTGGCCGAGCCGGGCGCCGCCCTGCGCCCCTTCATCGGTGTCGGCATCAACTACACGCGCTTCAAGGCCACCTCCAACGACGTGGGCAACAAGCTGTACAGCGACGGCAAGGTCCGCATCGACCTCACCGACTCCTACGGCCTGGCCTTCCAGACCGGCGTGAGCTACCGCATCGACCGCAACTGGTCGATCAACGCGGGCTGGGCCACGGCAGCCGTGAAGAACAAGCTCACCATCCGCACCGATCACAGCGAGCAGAAGGCCATTTACCGCTTCCACCCCTCGGCCTTCTCCATGTCGGTGGGCTATACGTTCTGATCAGAACGGTGTGACGCGCAGCGATCGCCGGGTGGCGGTCGCGTTTCGAGGGCCCGATGTGGGCCCTTTTTCATGATCGCCGCGCCGGCCCCCTATCCCACCGCACAATCCCCGCATGGAAGCGAGCTTGATGTCGTGGGTCCAGGTGATCCTGCAGTGGTTTGCACTCCCGGAAGTCGGTCTGGGTGCGGTGTTTCTGGTGGCCACGGTGTCGGCCACCTTGCTGCCCATGGGTTCCGAGCCCGCGGTGTATGCCCTGGTGAAGCTGCGGCCCGACCTGTTCTGGCCTGCGGTGCTGGTGGCCACGGCCGGCAACACGCTGGGCGGTGCGATCACCTGGTGGATGGGGCGGGGCGCCCATCGTGCTGCGGACGCGCTGCGCCACCGAGACGATGACCCCGCGCTGCCGCCTTCCGCGGGGCGTGCCGAGGGCCGGGCGGCGCGCTGGTTGGTGCGGTTCGGGCCGGCGGCCTGTCTGCTGTCGTGGCTGCCGGTCGTCGGCGATCCCTTGTGCGCGGTGGCAGGCTGGCTGCGGCTGCCGTTCTGGCCCTGCCTGCTCTACATGGCGATCGGCAAGGCGCTGCGCTACATCACGATGACGGCGGCGCTGCTGTGGGTGATCTGATGGCCCCATCGGTCAAACGGATGGGGTAGGCGCGGCGATTTCCCCCTTTCGGGGGTTTCCCATGAACATGGGAAGCATCTTGTAACGATTCCCTCGGCCTGACCTGGCCGTTTGGTCGGGGGCGCCACTAAACTGCCTTTCGTCCACCCGTATCGGTCACGCCGCAGAGCGACGACACAGTCAGCCGGCGGGGCGGCAAACAAGCAAAAACGCTGTCATCGAAGAGCCAGGTCCAGGGAGGGCATGTCTCGGGGGAAGGGCTCCGGTCTCAGGCCGGGGCCCTTTGTCCATTTCAGGGCTTGGGCGACATCGACGTGATGGTGAACTGTCCGCCCACCTTGTCCGCGGTAAAGGTCACCTTGTCGCCCACCTGAAAGCGCTTCAGCCACGCCGGGTCGGCCACGCGGAAGCTCATTTGCATCGCGGGGATGTCCAGGTTGCGGATCTCGCCGTGCTTGAGCGTGATCTTGCCGGCATCCGGGTCGACCTTGCGGACTTCGCCGTCGACCGGTTGCGCCAGCGCGGACAGGGCGATCCCCAGGCCGGACAGCAGGCCCACGATCGTGCGCATGACAGAAACTTTCACAAGACACTCCGGTTGGTCAGCGGGAAACACAGTTTGTCAGACCCGCCAGGCCCAGGATGGTTCCCCGGGGCTGCGGACACATGATGCCCTGATGCCCGAACGTCCGGGCGAGGCCCCCGGTTGACCCTGTTGCCTTGCAGGAGCTTCTAAAATACCGGTTTCGCTTACCGCTCAGCCGTGCCTGCCATGCCCCACTCCTCTGCTCCGGCTTCGGCCGATCCTGTCGCCCACATCGCTCCTCGGGACAAGGCCGAGATCCTGGCGCAGGCGCTGCCCTACATCCGCAAGTTTCACGGCAAGACCATCGTCATCAAGTACGGCGGCAACGCCATGACGGACCCGGAATTGCAGGCCGACTTCGCCGAGGATGTGGTGCTGCTCAAGCTGGTCGGCCTGAACCCGGTGGTTGTGCACGGTGGCGGTCCGCAGATCGATGCCGCGCTCAACAAGATCGGCAAGAAGGGCCAGTTCATCCAGGGCATGCGCGTCACCGACGACGAGACCATGGAAGTGGTCGAGTGGGTGCTGGCCGGTGAGGTGCAGCAGGACATTGTCGGCCTGATCAACGCCGCCGGCGGCAAGGCCGTGGGCCTCACGGGCCGCGACGGGGGGCTGATCCGCGCCCGCAAGCTCAAGCTGCAGGACATCCAGGACCCGAGCAAGGAGCACGATGTCGGCCAGGTCGGCGAGATCGAATCGATCGACCCGAGCGTCGTCAAGGCCCTGCAGGACGATCAGTTCATCCCCGTCATCAGCCCGATCGGCTTCGGCTCGAAGAACGAAAGCTACAACATCAATGCCGACCTGGTGGCTTCCAAGCTGGCCGAGGTGCTCAAGGCCGAGAAGCTGATGCTGCTGACCAACATCAAGGGCGTGCTCGACAAGGACGGCAAACTGCTGACCGACCTGACGGCCCGCCAGATCGACGAGCTGATCGCCGACGGCACCATCAGCGGCGGCATGATTCCGAAGATCGCCGGCGCCCTGGATGCAGCCAAGAGCGGCGTCAACGCCGTGCACATCGTGGACGGCCGTGTGCCGCACGCCATGCTGCTGGAGATCCTGTCGGATCAGGCCTACGGCACGATGATCCGCTCGCATTGAGATGACATTCCGCGTGCCGGGTGACGCCCTGAGGCCGTCCCCGGGGCAGGCCGTTCCCGCAGCGTGGGTGCTCCTGCTGCTCGCCTACCTGAGCCTGGTGGCCGGGCTGCAGGCCGCCGTCTCGCCCACGCTCGAGCTCGACCAGGCCGAGCAGCTCATCCTGGCCCAGAAGCTGGCCTGGGGCTACACCAACCAGCCGCCGCTCTACACCTGGCTGGTGTGGGGCTTGACGGCCCTGACGGGCTCGGTGGTGTTCTCGTTGTGGGCGCTGAAAGTGGCCTTGCTGACCGGCTTCGTGCTGGCTTGCGACGGCGCAGCCCGTTGCCTGGGCCTCGGCACAGCGCAGCGGGCCGCGGCGGTGGCAGGGCTGGCGCTGGTGCCGGCCGTCATCTGGGAAGCGCAGCGTGACCTGACGCATTCGCTGCTGGCTGCCAGCATCGGGGCGGGTGTGCTGTGGTCCGCACTCGACAGCCTGAACCGGCCTGCCTGGTGGCGTGACGCCCGCACCGGCCTGCTGGCGGCGGCCGCGCTGCTGTCCAAGCACAACGCACTCGTTTTCCTGGTGGCCTTGCCGCTCACGCTGGCCTGCTCGCCGGTCACCCGCGCCCGCTGGCGTTGGGCCGGCCTGCTGACAGTGGCCGGGGTGGGCGCCCTCGCGTGGGCGCCCCATGGCGCCTGGCTGGCCGCTCACCCGGAGTCACTCAACCGCACGCTGCAGAAGATCCATGGCGACGCGGGCGCAGCCCAGCTGCTGGCCGAGGCCTTTCAGGCACTGCTCGGTTTCTTCACCCCCTGGTGGCTGCTGGCCCTGCCCATGGCCTGGCAGGCCCGGCGACTCAGCGAGGCCGGGCGCTTCCTGGCGCACCTGGCTGGCGCCGTGGTCTGCTGCCTGCTGGTGTTTGCCGTGGCGCTGGGGGTCGATCGTTTCAGCCCGCGCTGGTATTTCCCGCAGCTCTTCTTCCTGCCGCTGTGGCTGGCTGCCGCGACCGATCCGGCCGTGCGCCAATGGGGACGTCGCCTGTGCGTGGTGGGCGCGCTGCT
>JAJUHM010000200.1 GCA_029279925.1 Aquabacterium olei | reverse complement strand
GTCGAGGTAGGTCGTGACCACGTTCACATACCCCACCGACTTGGGCGTGGAGGTGTCCATGTACGCCCAGGAGGTCTGCCTCTCGGTGATTTCCTCCAGCGCCCTCGTCGTCGTGGTGAGCGTGCCTTTCACGTCGTCCTGGCCGCTGAGGGACCCGATCGAGGCCTGGAGAAAGGCCTGATCGGTTTCGCTGTAGTTGCGCTCGAGCGTCCGGCTGTAGAGGATCCGGTCGTTGGCGCGCCAGTAATACGTGCCGTCGATGTCTGTGAAGTAGCTGTACACAAAGCGCTCGTGAGAGTCCAGCGTGTAGTCCCGTTCGACATACCCCATGTTGTACAGGTGCGGCGTCATGAGCGCCGAGAAGGTGACCTGCGCGCTGGTGAACTGCAGGTTCGCGAGATCGGATCGCCAGCTGAGGTCAAGGACACCACCAGAGGGGCTGAACTCCATGCTGCCGGAGACGGTGGCGGCGTGCGCGGCACCGCACGCGGTGGCGACGGCCAGTGCGGCGCTCAGGCCTGCCTTCTTCATGGCGCTCAAGGAGCGGGCGATCGCGCGTTCGCGCTGGGGTACTTCCATTCGGGTCATCGTGCAGTCCAACAGGCAGGATGCAGCGAGCTTAAGGGCGCCCGGCCGGCTTCTCGCCCTGCCCGATCCCCCCAAGCGGAGGTTTCACGAACGCGCCGGCCGGTTCCACAGCGCATGCCCCTTCGCCCCTAAGCCTAGGGATAGGGAATTCCGGCCACGTCCCTATGCTGCGGTGGCACTTCTCACATCGTGAAGTCACCACCCATAACAAGACCGAGGGGGCGCCGTGCGTGTGTCACTGCAACTGGACGGGGTGCTGTCGCGCGGCACGGAACAGGTGCCTCAGCCGATGGTCTGGCCGGCGTACTTCACGGTCGACGACCGTGCGCTGGGCCACCTCACGGGTGATCCTTACGCTGCCGATTTCGTGCACGCGCCCGGCCCGCAGCAGGCCGAAGGGGCGCTGAGTTGGCAGCGTGACCTGCAGGCGGCCATGGTGCCGCGCGAGCAGGCGCTGGTGGGGCTGGGGCTGATGTACACAGCCGGCGGGGCCGACCTGGATGCCACGTGGTCGGCCTACCAGGACATGGTGCGGCGTGTGCGGGCCGTGGCCCTGCGCGAGGCGGTGCGGGCAGCGGGCCTCGGTCCTCTGCTGGTGGGCTTCGGTGCGGCGTGGCAGCCAGCGTGGCTGGATGAATCGGAACACGCCCGCATGCGGCAGCAGCTGAGCAGGGGCTTCGATCCGCAGGACCTGAGCCTGGATGACGAGCCGGCCTTGCTCGATGGCCTGGGGGCCTTTGCGACGCTGGCCGACGTGATGCGTCAGCGCCTGAGCCCTGCGCCGGTGGGCGCGGCCCCCGAGCGCGATGTGACGCTGGAGCGCAGCGGCTTTGCGGCCGGGCTCCGGCTGCGTGATCTGGACCTGTCGGCCATCCGCACCCGCTTGCAATCGGTGGTGCAACCGCCCCCCGCACCGCCCGCAATGCCGCCCACACCGCAGCCCCCCTTGCGCGTGCCGCTGCCCCCTTTGCGGCCCGGCCCGTTTCGGCCGCCCGGCCCGATCCGCCCGGGTCCTCTGAACCCAGGCCCGGTGGCCCCTGCCCCGCCTGCGCCCACGCTGGCGCAACTGGCCCCCGGCACCGTGGTGGCCATGACCGTGCAGGCCTGGAACGCGCAGGCGTTGGATGCCCGTGCGCCCACCGTGCTGGACCGCGCCCTGCCGGCGCGCAACACCTTGCGGGCCTCGCTGACGCTGAGCGGCCGGCTGACCCGGGAGCCCTGACATGCCCCTCGTACGTGGTCTCACCTTGCTGGATCTGATCGCGCAGGTCCCCCCGGGCGCACAGGGCTTCGTGCCGGCTTCGGTCGATCGCTTCATCAGCCTGCTGAACATCGCGCACCTCAGCAGCCGAAGCTCGGGCGCCTTCTTCATCCACCAGGGCATGGTGCAGTCGGCCGAAGAGGCGGGCCTGACGCTGGGCCCCGACTTCCCCATCGAGATCCCGGGCCTGAACGTGGGCGTGCCCTTCCAGCTGAGCTGGCAGCGCGACACCACCACGGGGGCCGTCACCGACCTGGAGGACCAGCCCACGGGCTGGACGCTGGATCTGGTGCTGGACCGCGTGGCGGTGGTGATCCCGATCGGTCAGGCGGCGCGCCTGGTGCCCACCGCAGCAGTGGCGCCGGCCTACCTTGAGCCCGACGGAGGGGGGCGAGTGAAGCTGTATGCGCGCGGCGTGCTGCGCGTGCAGGGCGGTGCGGCGGGCACGCAGGTGCGCCTGATCAGCGCCCCCGACCCGCTGGTGCCCACCAGCGTGAGTGGGGCGGTGATCGAGACCGGGTTCTCTCCGCCCCATCTGCTGCTGCACGACAGCGGCTTCGGCCTGACGGTCAAGAAGGTGGTGCTGGACCTCAGCGACACGTTCACGCCTGAAGAAATCGTGGCGCGTCAGCATGGCCCCGAGTTCGAGGGCATGACGATCGAAGAGGCGACGCTCTACCTTCCGCGCAACATCCCGTTCCTGGGCGATGTGAACTTCGGCGTGCGCGATCTGTTGGTGGGCTGGGCCCCCACCACGGCCCTGCAGGGCACGGCGCGGCTGGAGCTGGGTGTGCCGCTGGAAAGCGCCACCGGCATCCAGTTCTTCCAGGCCATTGGCGGGGCGGTGCACGACCTGGGCGGCTCCAGCGGCGCGTTCGACACGCTGTCGGTGAAGGTGCATGCGAGCACCGGGGCCACCGCGCGCCTGTTTGCTGTGCTGGCCACCAACGGCATCGAGGCGGTGTGGCACCGGCCGGATGGGCGCAGCGTGCAAGGGCATGACTCGGGCTGGTTCGATGTGAGCCTGTCGCCGGGGGCGCCTTCGCTGGAGGTGACGGAGCTGCGCACCGATGGCGAGGGCAAGGTCAGCGATGGGCAGGTGCGCAGCTTCCGCTTCGAGCGCGCCACGCCGTCGACCGAGCCGACGCATGCGCCCTTCATCGTGGTGCGCTACGCCAACGCGCCTGCGTTCTCGCACGAGTGGACGAACGTGGCCTTTCTGCGGGGCCCGGGCGGGGCGCTGGACTTTGTCCGCTTCTCGGCCGACACCACCGGGCTGCCGGCCGCCGACGTGACGGCCCTGCGCTGGCGCTGGGAGAGCCAGGGCAGCACGCGCGAAGGGCAGGGCGCGCAGTTCGACCTCGACACCGGGTGGGCACAAGGGGTGCACACCGTCACGCTGACCAACCGCCAGGGCCATGTGCGGCGTGTGCGCATCGAGGTGACGCCGGAAGGCCCGCTGTACGTGGGCCGGTTCAACGGGCAGGTGCAGCAGGTCGAAGGCGCCACGGTGACGGCACCGACCCTGCTGTCGGTTGAAAACACCTGGGATCTGGCGGCCTTCCATGCCCGGGACGATCGGCGCGCGGCCACCGCGGCAGCGCGGCTTTCAGGCGGCACGCTGACGGTGCCCAAGGGCGCGCTGGCCGAGGTGACGCTGGGTGTGGGCACGCCCGCCAACCCGGTGGCGCCCGCGCCCACCGCCGAGCCCCCGTTCCGGCACATGCGCCTGCGCATGACCTTCAACCAGACGGACCCGACCGGCTGGCGGCTGATCCGCCGCGCGGGCGGCAACCCCTATGGTCCGGCCACGCCCTATCCCCGGTTTGCCGGCGCCCGCGAGCAGGTGAACACCCCGGAGGAGGCCCTGCACCTGGGCAACCCCGGGCCCGCGTTGCAGCAGTGGGTGCAGAGCCTGCCGGCCGGGGCGCGCTTCATCGTGGTCGGCCGATGTTGCGACCTGGGCACCGAGGCCCGCAACCGCCAGCTGGCCAATGACCGCGCCGAGCAGGGCAAGACGCTGCTGGTGGCCGCGGGCGTGCTGCCCGATGCCATCCGCCTGCAGGGCGAGCAGGGCCAGACCACGGCCGCCAACGAGCCCGGCTACAAGACCGCGCTGAGCTTCACCACGCCGGCTTTCAGCGCCACCGACGACGCGCAGATGGGCGCCTTCGTCAACGAGGGCTGGCGCATCAAGTCGGATTACGCCGACAGCGAACGCAACGCCTGGGGCACGACGCAGAACCTGCCGCAGCGCGAAGAGGCGCGGGGCGTCGACATCTACGTGGTCTGCGACGAGGCGGCCGTCACCAGCCAGCCCACCGGCGCGCTGACGCAGAACCCGTCGCTGGTGCGCGTGATGACACCCGGTGCCGATGCCGATGTGATCGCCGCGATGGCGCCGGCCAACGTGCAGCTGCCCTACCGGGTCGAGGTGCTGGTGACCTGGGACTCGCCCTCGGTGATGCAGCCGATCGACTGGGTGCCCACGCTGGCGCAGCTGACGGTGGAGTGGGCCTCGTCCGAGGTGGCCGTGCCGGGGCTGCCCGGCCAGTCCATCCAGCCGACCCGGCCGGGTCGGGCCTCGGCTTCCGATCAGGACCTGTGGCGCCTGATCACGCGCTTCAGCACCGACCCGCGCAGCGGCCAGACGCAGTACCTGCTGTCGCTGGATTCGATGGGCGACAGCGACGGCCTGTTCGCCATCGTGTCGCCCGACACGAACAGCCGCGCCGACGAGGCCGTGGCCGTGGCGCTGGCCCTGGCGCCCGCCCTGCTGGGTGGCATCACCACCACGGACCCGGCTGGTGCCGCGGTGCGGGTGGGGGCGCTGGTGGCGGCCTCGGCCGCCGCAGCGGCGGTGAAGTTCGGCAGCGACCACGTCATCAACGACGGCAGCGTCATCGTCGAGAAGATCGAAGGGCGCGCGCAGTTGCGGGCCCTGGATGCCGTCGAGGGCATGAAGGTCCGCATCGGGGTGGACTACACGGCCTCGTTCAACGTGAAGGCGAGCCTGGGCGGGGCGGTCGGGGTGCAGACGCTGCAGCCCGTCAAGATCAAGTACAAGAACGTCGGCCTGGAGTACGAGAACGACACGAGCCAGCCGGTGCTCGAGCGCCTGCACTTCGTGTTCGAGGATGCGAAGTTCGAGGTGGCCGATCCGGGCCAGTGGTCGATCACCGGGGCGCTGGGGCGCTTCCTGGGCATCACGGCCATCCGCGTGGGCGCGGGCTCGGTGTGGGTGGAGGTGGACCTGGAGTTCGCCATCGACCTGGGCGTGGTCAAGATCAGCCGCACCACCATCCGGGTGGAGATCGACACCGATGGCCCGTCGCTGTCGGTGCAGCTGCGGGGCATCACGGCGCAGATCGATGTGCCCAACGTCATCAAGGGGCAGGGCGCGCTGCAGGTGCTGTCCGATGGCTTCGGTGCCTCGGTGGAGCTGGACGTCATCCCGGCCAAGCTCAAGGCCTGGGGCGGCTTTGCCATCCGCGATCCGAACATGGTGCACATCGAAGGCGGGGTGCGCTTTGCCACGGGCATTCCGCTGGCCAATACGGGCCTGGGTCTGTTCGGCTTTGCCGGGCGCTTCGTGGCCAACGGCACGCGCAACGTCGATCTTGCCAACACCGACATCATCGGCCGCGAGATCGGCTGGCACCGCGCGCCGGTCATCGACCCGGACCCGGCGAAGTGCAAGTACCGGCCGCAGCCGGGGCAGTTCGCGGTCGGCTTCGGGGCCTACATCGGCACGCTGCCCGATGCGGCCTTCACCTTCAATGCGCTGGGCATGCTCACGGTGGGCTTCCCGGACATCTCGGTGGTGTTCTCGATCGACGCGCTGCTGCTGACCCAAAACGGCAAGGCGCCCGAGGAAACCAAGAGTGGCAGCACGGGGGCCAACCCGTCGTTCCAGTTGCTGGGCATCGTCGCCGTCGACCCGACCGCCGTGGGCCTGGCCATCCAGGGCACCTACCAGATCCCGCAGGTGCTGACGCTGGAGGTGCCCATCGGGGCCTACTTCCCGCTGCAGGGCGGCCCCACCGGCGCCTATGTGCGCATCGGCTCCGACGGCTTTGGTGGGCGGCCCAATCGCCCGGTCACGATCCGCATCCTGCCCGAGGTGCTGGACCTGCGGGCGCTGTCCTTCTTCATGGTCGAGGAAAAGGGCATCCTCGATCTGGGCGGCAAGCCCAACCTCGATTTCCAGGGCTTCTCGATCGGTTTCGGCACGGGCCTGAGCATCCAGTGGGGCGGCGGTCCCATCTACCTCAAGGCGTCGATGTCGCTGCTGGCTGGGCTGGGCACACGGCCCTTCGTGCTGGCCGGGGGCTTCTATGTGCAGGGTGAGCTGCGGCTGATCG
>JAJUHM010000199.1 GCA_029279925.1 Aquabacterium olei | reverse complement strand
TCACCGACTACGGCGCGTTCGTGGACCTGGGCGGCATCGACGGCCTGCTGCACATCACCGACATGGCCTGGCGCCGCGTCAAGCATCCCTCCGAAGTGGTGCAGGTCGGCCAGGAAATCGAAGCCAAGATCCTCAAGTTCGACCAGGAAAAGAACCGCGTCTCGCTGGGCATCAAGCAGCTGGGCGACGACCCCTGGGTCGGCATCGCCCGCCGCTACCCGCAGGGCACCCGCATGTTCGGCAAGGTGGCCAACCTCACCGACTACGGCGCGTTCGTCGAGATCGAACCGGGCATCGAAGGCCTGGTGCACGTCTCCGAAATGGACTGGACCAACAAGAACGTGGCTCCCAACAAGATCGTCAACCTGGGCGACGAAGTGGAAGTCATGGTCCTGGAGATCGACGAAGACAAGCGTCGCATCTCGCTGGGCATGAAGCAGTGCAAGCCGAACCCCTGGGACGACTTCGCTCAGAACTTCAACCGTGGCGACAAGGTCAAGGGCCCCGTCAAGTCGATCACCGACTTCGGCGTGTTCGTCGGCCTGGCCGCTGGCATCGATGGTCTGGTGCACCTGTCCGACCTGTCGTGGAACGAGCCGGGCGAATCGGCTGTCCGCAACTACAAGAAGGGCCAGGAAGTCGAAGCCATCGTGCTGGCCATCGACGTCGAGCGCGAGCGCATCTCGCTGGGCATCAAGCAGCTGGACTCTGACCCGTTCACCAACTTCACGACCCTGAACGACCGTGGCGCCACCGTCACCGGCACCGTCAAGACCGTGGATGCCAAGGGCGCTGAAATCCAGCTGGCCGACGACATCGTCGGTTACCTGCGCGCTTCGGAAATCAGCCGTGACCGCGTCGAAGACGCCCGCAACGTGCTGAAGGACGGCGACGAAGTCACCGCGATCATCGTCAACATCGATCGCAAGACCCGCAACATCCAGCTGTCGATCAAGGCCAAGGACAACGCAGAACAGCAGGAAGCCCTGCAGTCGCTGCGCGCCGACACCACCAAGGAAGGCTCCGGCACCACCAGCCTGGGCGCCCTGCTGAAGGCCAAGCTGGACCAGAACAACAACTGATCGCTCAGTTGACGTTCTGAACACGACACCCGCCTGCCCGGGCCCGACGGGGCCCGGCAGCGGGGGTTGTGATGAGCGTGGCACGCGGTGATCACATCGCCCCGAGCTGACGCTCATCACAGCCTCCAACCCAGGCTGTCGAGCTGGCCCCGAATCCAGCCGACGACTGAAGACGTCCGACATGACCCGATCCGATCTCGTGGCCCGACTGGCCGAGCGTTTTGGCCAGCTCACGCAGCGTGACGCCGAATTCGCCGTCAAGACCATCCTGGACGCCATGTCCGACGCACTGGCGCGAGGCCACCGCATCGAGATCCGCGGCTTCGGCAGCTTTTCGATCAACCGCCGCCCCCCCCGCATGGGACGCAATCCGCGTTCGGGTGAACAGGTGCTGATCCCCGAAAAGCTCGTGCCCCACTTCAAACCCGGCAAGGCGCTCCGCGAAGGCGTGGATACTCACGGTGCGGCCAACCAGGCCGACACCCCGTCCACCGACACTTCCCGGAGCTGATCTGCCCATGCTGCGCACCCTGAACTGGCTGTTCCGCGCCCTGCTGTTCTTCATCCTGTTCGCGTTCGCGCTGAACAACCAGCACGTCGTTCAGCTGAAGTGGTTCATGGGCTATCAGTGGGAAGCGCCGATGGTCTTCATCGTGCTCGGAGTCTTCGTGCTGGGTTGCGTGGCCGGTGTGCTGGCCATGGTGCCGAGCTGGTGGCGGCACCGCCGCGATGCCCGTCAGCGCGCCCATCTGCAGCCAGAACCCCAGGCGCCCGTGCAGGCTGGCAAGGGCTTGCCGACCGGCGATGCCAGTGCCGCCGGTCCGGCCACCTTGCCCGCCGAGCTGCCCTTCCCGCCCGACATGCCGGCCCCCCGCAAGCCGGCACGCTGAAACCCGTGGACGGCTCGGCCACCGCGCGCCGCCGTCTACCGCCTGGCCCTCGGGGCCCTTGACGCATGGAATTCGACTTCTACTGGCTGCTGCTGGCTCTGCCTGCGGCCTTCCTGGCCGGCTGGATGGCATCCCGCCTGGACCTGCGGCAGCTCAAACGCGAGGACCGCGCCTCGCCGCAGGCCTACTTCAAGGGCCTGAACCTGCTGCTCAATGAACAGCAGGACAAAGCCATCGACGCCTTCATCGAGGCCGTCCAGCACGATCCCGACACCTCCGACCTCCACTTTGCGCTGGGCAACCTGTTCCGGCGTCGGGGGGAGTACGAGCGCGCGATCCGTGTGCACCAGCACCTGCTGGCGCGGGCCGACATCACGCGGGACGAGCGGGAGCGCGCGCAGCACGCGCTGGCGCAGGACTTCATGAAGGCCGGCCTGTTCGACCGCGCCGAAGACGCGTTCAAGGCCCTCGAGGGCACGGCCTTCACCACCGACGCCCGCCTGGCGCTGCTGTCCCTGCACGAGCGGTCGCGCAACTGGCATCCGGCCATCGAGGTGGCCCGTCAACTCGAGGCCGCCGGAACCGGGTCGTTTTCACAGCGCATGGCGCACCACTGGTGCGAGCTGGCACAGGAAGCCGACGCCCGAGGTCGCCCGGATGAAGCGGAGCAGGCCCTGGCACGGGCCCGCGAGGCGGCCCCGCAAGCTGCCCGCCCGCTGGTGATCCACGGCCAGCGGCTGCTGCGCCAAGGGCAGCACGCCGCCGCCTTGCGCGCCTGGGACGAACTGATGGCGCTGCAGCCGCTGGGCTTTGCCCTGGTGGCCATGGACTACGCGCAGGCCGCCCAGGCATGCGGCGAGTCCGCCTCGGCCCTGTTGAAGCTGGAAGGCCTGTATGCGCAGGCGCCCTCTGTCGAGGTGCTCAACGCGGTGAACCTGCTTCAGCCCGAAGAGCGGCTGCGCCGGCAGCGCCTGATCGAACACCTGCGCACCCAACCCTCGTTGTCGGCCGCACAAGGGCTGATCCGCGAGCGGCTGACCAGCCATGTCCCGCTGGACGAAAGCGAAATCGAAGGCCTCCAGAAAGCCCTGAACACGGCAGCCCGGCCGCTGCAGCGCTACCGTTGCGCCGCCTGCGGGTTCGAAAGCCAGCACTACTTCTGGCAATGCCCGGGCTGCCAGGGCTGGGACACCTACCCACCCCGCCGGCTGGAAGATCAGTGATGGTGGCCGTGGCCGCTGTGCTCGTGGTGGCCCTTCATGGGCATCGCGCCTGAGCCGGCAGGTGCCATGCCCTGAACGGGCACGGCCACCGTCTGCTTCAGCGTGCGGCCATCCTGAGCGCGCAGTTGCAACTCGAGTTGCACCACGCTGCCTGCGCTGAGCGGCGCCGTGAGCCCCATGAGCATCAGGTGGTGACCGCCAGGGCGCAGGGTGACGGCCTGCCCCGCTGGCAAGGGCAGCGACTTGATCGCGCGCATCCGCATCACGTCCCCCTCCATCTTCATCTCGTGCAGTTCGGCCACCGACACGCCGGGGGCGCTGAACCCCACGAGCGTCAACGGCTGGCTGCTGCGCAAGGTCATGAAACCGCCGGTGGCCGTCTGGCCTTTGACGGTGGCCCGGATCCAGGCACCGTCGACGGCCACAGGGCCGGCGGCGGCCTCTGCCTTGGGCGCAGCGGGCGCCGCGCCAGCAGCGTCGGCCGCGACGGCGACCCCACCAGACAGCGCCAGGCACACCCCCAGCATCAGGGCGCGAAGAGACGGGACTTCGGAAGCGACACGACGCATGAACACGGCTCCAGGTCAGCAGAAGAAGGTCGCCAGTCTAGCTGCACGACCCCGGCCATGACGTGACATGGCTCAGCCCGCTACCTGAAGCACGCGACGGTACTGGATGGCCTCGGCCACGTGCGGGGTCAGGACATCGGGCTCCCCGGCCAGGTCGGCGATCGTGCGCGCCAGGCGCAGCACGCGGTGAAAGGCCCGACCCGACCATCCGAGGCGCCCGCAGGCAGCCTGCAGGAACGCCATCGCTTCTCCGTGGGCGCGGACGTGGTGGCTCAACGCGGCGCCTTCCAGTTGCGCGTTGAGCATGCCCTGGCGGGCCATCTGCCGGGCCCGAGCGTCCGCCACGCGGGCAGCCACCTCGCGCGTGCCCTCCCCGTCGGGGCTGCGGGCCAGCACCTCGGGCGCCACCATGGGCACGTCCACCTGCACGTCGATGCGGTCCAGCAGCGGACCACTGAGGCGCGACTGGTAGCGGCCGACTTGCTCCGGTGTGCAGCGGCAAGCCTTGAGCGGGTTGCCGAAATGCCCGCATGGACAGGGGTTCATGGCGGCCAGCAACTGGAAGCGGGCTGGAAAGTCGTGGCGCCGCGCCGCGCGGGAGATGGTGATGAAGCCTGTTTCGAGCGGCTCGCGCAGCGCCTCCAGCGCCGCCCGCGGGAACTCCGGGAGTTCGTCGAGAAAAAGCAGGCCGTGGTGCGCCAGCGAGATTTCGCCCGGGCGGGGTGGCGACCCTCCGCCCACCATGGCCACGGCGGACGCGCTGTGATGCGGGCTGCGCATGACCCGCTGCATCCAGCGCGCCGGATCGAAGTGGCCCGCCAGGCTCAGCACGGCGGCCGACTCCAGCGCCTCGTTCTGGGACAGCGGGGGCAGCAGGCCGGCAAAGCGCTGAGCCAGCATGGATTTGCCGGTGCCGGGCGGACCGACCATGAGCGCTGAATGCTGCCCGGCCGCGGCCACCTCCAGCGCCCGCTTGGCCGCGCTCTGACCCTTGACCTCACAGAGGTCGGGCGCACCCGGGCCCGATGTCGACAACGGCAGGGTGAGCGGCTTCATGCGCACGAGACCGGCGGCATCCCGCTGCTCGACACGCAGGGCCTGGACGACGTCCATCAGGTGGGCGGCACCGTACAGCGGCACCCCCTCGACGAGGGCGGCCTCACGGGCGCTTTCCAGGGGCAGCAACAGCGACCGGCCCCTGGTGGGGGCATCGCGGTTCAGCGCCAGCGCCATGGGCAGCGCGCCGCGCACGGCACGCAACTCGCCGCCCAGCGACAGCTCTCCCGCAAACTCGAACCCCGCCACCGCCTCCGCGTCCAGCTGGCCCATTGCCGTCAGGATGCCCACGGCAATCGGCAGGTCGAAACGGCCGGACTCCTTGGGCAGGTCGGCTGGCGCAAGGTTCACGGTGATGCGCTTGTTGAACGGGAAATCCAGCCCGCAGTTGGCCAGCGCTGCACGCACCCGTTCGCGCGCTTCCTTCACCTCGGTGTCCGCAAGGCCGACCAGGGTGAAGGCCGGCAGGCCATTGGCCAGATGCACCTCGACGGTGACTTCAGGTGCACGCAAGCCGTCCAGGGCGCGGCTACGAACCAGGGCAAGAGACATGAAAGGGCCAGGATGTCGAAACGCAATGGCGTGCGATTGTCGTCATCGCCACGCCGGTTGGCTGTCCCCCTGGGGGGTGAACCCCGATCCGCCTCGCACCACAACGGTGCAAACTCACTGTCGCAGGCCTTCACATGCCAGAAGCCGCATGGATGTGGTGCAGAAAGGCACCCCGGCTTCCCTCCCCACCGCCAAAGCGGTGCAGCTGCATTCCAGCCCGCCGGGCGACTCCCTGTTTTGGCGCACTGGCATGGATCATGCAGAGACAGATCCATCTTTCAGCCAACCCACCGGAAAACCAACCATGAAAATGGTGACCGCCATCGTCAAGCCCTTCAAGCTTGATGAAGTGCGTGAGGCCCTGTCAGCCATCGGCGTGCAGGGCATCACCGTGACCGAAGTCAAGGGCTTCGGCCGCCAGAAGGGCCACACCGAGCTGTACCGCGGTGCAGAGTACGTGGTCGACTTCCTGCCCAAGGTCAAGATCGAGGCCGCGGTCGACGAGTCCATTCTGGACCGCGTCATCGAGGCGATCGAGTCGTCCGCCCGCACCGGCAAGATCGGTGACGGCAAGATCTTCGTCACCGACCTGGAGCAGGTCATCCGCATCCGCACCGGCGAAACCGGCAAGGACGCGCTCTGATCTTCGGGGCCTGTCCCGCTTCTTCTCCTTCCCCGGCCGCACCCTCCGGTCTGCGGCCCGGCCAAATCCTCCATCCGAGTATCTGAGAGGCATTTCATGAGAAAGCTCATTGCGTCCATCGCACTGGGGCTCGCCGCCTTCGGCCTGCTGGGCGTGTCGCACGCTCAGGACGCCGCCGCGTCCGCCCCCGTCGCCGCCGAGGCGACCGCTGCACCGGCTCCCGCTGCCGACGCCGCCCCCATGGCAGCCGAAGC
>JAJUHM010000198.1 GCA_029279925.1 Aquabacterium olei | reverse complement strand
GTCGGAGGAGGTGTCGCGCTGGCTCTTCATCTGGATGACGTTTCTCGGCGCCATCGTGCTGCTGAAAGACCGCAAGCATCTTGGCACGGACCTGATCGTGCGCCGCCTCCCCCCCAACGGGCGCCGCGTGTGCCTGGTGTTGTCTCAAGTGCTGATGCTGTTCGTCTGCTGGTTGCTGTTCAAGGGCAGCCTGGAGCAGGCACGCATCAATGCAGACGTGCCTTCGCCTACCACGGGCTGGTCAATGGCCATCTTTTACGGCGCCGGCGTGGTCTTCGGCTTTTCCGCTGCCCTGTTCATCATCCGCGACCTGCTGCTCGCAGTCACCGGGCGCCTCGGCAACGACGAACTCATCCAAACGCAGGACTCGGAAGACATGACCGCCGTCGAAGCGCAGCGCGCAGCCAGCGCAAGCCAAGCCCCGACCAAGTAAGCCCTTCCGGCCTCAATCGAGTTCCTCACCATGACCCTCACCATTTTCCTGGGATCACTGCTGGGCGCGATGGCCCTCGGCATGCCGATCGCCTTCGCCCTGCTGATCAGTGGCGTCGCCCTGATGTACCACCTCGATCTGTTCGACGCGCAGATCCTGGCGCAGAACGTGATCAACGGTGCTGACAGCTTCACGCTGCTGGCCGTTCCCTTCTTCATGCTCGCCGGCGAGATCATGAACCACGGCGGGCTCTCCAAGCGCATTGTCAACCTGGCGATGTCGCTGGTGGGTCATGTGCGCGGTGGCCTGGGCTACGTCACCATCGTGGCGGCCTGCATGCTGGCCGCCCTATCAGGTTCGGCTGTGGCCGATGCGGCAGCCCTCGCCTCATTGCTGCTGCCGATGATGGTCAAGGCGGGTCACGACAAGGGGCGCTCCGGTGGGCTCATCGCGTGTGCCGGCATCATCGGGCCGGTGATCCCCCCGTCGATCGGCTTCGTGATCTTCGGCGTCGCGGCCAACGTGTCCATATCCAAGCTGTTCATGGCTGGCATCGCCCCCGGCATCCTGCTGGGCAGCGCCCTCTGGTTCACATGGTGGTGGCTGATGCGCAAGGAAACTCTGACCCCGCCGCCGCGGAAGTCTCGTACTGAGGTGGTCGCCGCACTCAAGGAGTCGGCCTGGGCCATGATGCTGCCCGTCATTATTCTGGTCGGCCTGCGCATGGGGGTTTTCACACCCACCGAAGCCGCTGTTGTGGCCGCCGTCTACGCCCTGTTCGTCGCCACGGTTATCTACCGCGAACTGTCGCTCAAGCAACTGCTGCCCCTTTTCGTGACGGCTGCCCGCACCAGTGCGGTGGTGATGTTCCTGGTTGCAGGTGCCATGGTCTCAGCCTGGCTCATCACCGTAGCTGACCTTCCGTCCAAAGTGATCGAGTTGGTACAGCCCTTCATGGACAACCCCACGCTGCTCATGATCGTGATCATGCTGCTGGTGATGTGCGTCGGCATGGCGATGGACATGACGCCGACCATCCTGATCCTCACACCAGTGCTGATGCCCGTCGTGAAGGCAGCCGGTATCGACCCTGTTTACTTTGGCGTGCTCTTCATCATCAACAACGCCATAGGCCTCGTGACCCCACCCGTGGGCACCGTGCTCAACGTGGTGGCCGGCGTCGGCCGCCTTTCGATGGAACAGGTCACGCGTGGCGCCCTGCCCTTCGTGATCGCTCAGTTCGCCGTCATGTTCCTTATGGTTCTCTTCCCCTGGCTGGTCATCGTGCCGGCTCGCTGGTTCGGTGGCTGACCGCAGTCAGCGACTGACCTCTCCCTTCGCCCCCCACCACTACAACGGAGCCCCCCTCATGCGCAAGTTCGCCAAACTGCTCTGCACGGCCGCGGCCGTGTCCCTGCTGCCCCTGAGCGCCGCCATGGCCCAGATCAGCGAGCGCACGATCAAGTTCGCGTTCCTCAATCAAATGGACCACCCGCAGGGGTTGGGTGCCCAGAAGTTCGCCGAGCTGGTCAAGCAGAAGAGCGGCGGCAAGCACACCGTGAAGCTGTTCGCGGGCGGCGCGCTGGGTGGCGATCTGCAGACCGTGTCGGCCCTTCAGGGCGGCACCGTCGAGGTGACTGTGCTGAATGCCGGACTTCTGGCCTCTCAGGTCAAGGAGTTCGCTGCGATGGACATCCCCTTCCTGTTCAACAACAGCAAGGAAGCGTTCGCCGTGATGGACAGCGACTTCGCCAAGCGCCTGCTCAACCGACTCCAGGACAAGAACCTGGTCGGCCTGAGTTATTGGGATCTCGGCTTCCGCAACATGACCAACAGCAAGCGCCCGGTCACGAAGCTGGAAGACATCAGCGGCCTGAAGCTGCGCGTGCTGCAGTTGCCCGTCTATATCGACCTGTTCAACACCCTGGGTGCGAACGCCGTGCCCATGCCCTTCACCGAGCTGTATGCCGCGATGGAAACCAAGGCGGTGGACGGCCAGGACAACCCGGTCACGCTGATCCACAACTCCAAGTTCTACGAGGTGCAGAAGTACCTCACCCTCACCCGCCACACCTACAACCCGCAGGTCCTGATGGTGAGCAAGAAGTTCTGGGACAAGCTCTCCGCGCAGGAAAAGAAGGTGTTCGAGTCGGCCGCGGCCGAGGCGACGGCGTACCAGCGCCAGGTCTCGCTGGAGCGCGAAGCTTCGTCGCTCGAAGCCCTGAAGAAGGCGGGCATGCAGGTCAACGAGCTGAGCCCTGCCGAGCTGGCCCGGATCCGTGAGCGCATCAAGCCCGTCGTGGCCAAAGCCACGCAGAACCTCGGCGAGGCGATGCTCTCCGAGATGAATGCCGCCATCGCCAAGGTGCGCAGCGCTAAGTAAGGCGGGCCCATGATGAAGAAGATTCTCGTCCTCAATGGTCCGAACCTGAACCTCCTGGGTACGCGTGAACCGGCGGTGTACGGCGCCACCACGCTGCCCGAAGTGGAACAGCAGCTGATCGATCTGGGCCGCGACCACGGTGTGGAGGTCACCTGCTTCCAGAGCAACCACGAGGGCGCCCTGATCGACCGCATCCACCAGGCGCGTGCCGACGGTGTGGACGGGATCCTCATCAACCCGGGTGGGCTGACCCACACCAGCGTCGCGCTGCGCGACGCCCTGGCCGGTGTCGCCATTCCCTTCGTCGAGGTGCACATCTCGAACATCCACCAGCGGGAAGCCTTCCGGCACCACTCCTACCTGTCGGATGTGGCGATCGGTGTCATCTGCGGCCTCGGCACGCAGGGCTACCACCTGGCGCTGCAGCACCTCATCGCCCGCTGAACGCGGGCCCTTCCCCAACTCGACGCACGGGCCGAAGTGGCCGGGCCGTGTGCATTCCCACGCCACTGAAGGAGCAAACCCATGAGCCAGAAGCTCGCCCGCGTTTCGATCGTTGCCGCAGCGGCCATGCTGTGCGGTGCCGCCTTTGCCCAGACTTCGTCGGTCACCCTGTACGGCAGCCTGGATCAGTATCTGAGCTACATGAAGAGCAGCTCAGGCAAGTCGCTGACCTCACTGAACGATGGCTCCACGCTGCGCAGCCGCATCGGCTTCCGCGGCCTGGAAGACCTGGGCAACGGCCTGCAGGCCAAGTTCCAACTGGAGCACGGCCTGTCGGCCGACTCGGGTGCCCAGGCCGACTCGGCCCGCTTCTTTGATCGCCAGGCCTGGATCGGCGTGGCCTCGCCCACCTACGGCGAATTCCGCCTGGGCCGCCAAAACGGAATCGTCTTCGGCCGCGGTGACTTCATCGACTACAGCTCGCGCACGCTGGGCTCGGTCGTCAACAACTTCGGCACCCCCTCGCGTTACGACAACGACATCTCGTGGCAATCGCCCCGCTGGGCCGGCGTGATGCTCGAAGCCCATTACGCGCTGGGCGAAACCACCGCCGGAAGCGGAAAACAGGCCATCTACCAGCTGGGCGTCGACTATGTGAACGGCCCCTTCCGCGTGGGCTATGCAGATATCACCGGCAAGGCCAACCCCAATTCGGCCGTGCGTGAGAACGTCATCTATCGCAACCTGTACGCCAACTACGACTACGGTCAGGGCAAGGTCTACTTGGTTGCCATCCGCAGCAACAACAGCACCAGCTCGACCACGACGAGCAACAACGGTGCGGCCATCATGAGCAACGTGGGTGGCCTGGTGAACGGCACCAACACCGCCACGAACCCGACCATTCAGGCCGACCTCCAGCGCTTCTACAACATCTTCCAGATTTCGGCCGACTACCGCATCACGCCCGAACTGCGCCTCGGTGCGCTGTACGGCGTGATCAAAGACACGTCGGATTCGGGCCGCGACGCAAAGGGCGGCTCGGTGGGCGCCTATTACAGCCTCAGCAAGCGCACCACGCTGATGGCGATGTACGAGACGATGAGCAACGACACGAACGCCGGTTTCCGCCCGTCCGGCTCCGCCGGCGTGAACCCGAACTTCACCGGCGCCGATGTCAACGGCCAGCGCATCCACGGCATGCAGGTCGGCGTGATTCACCGCTTCTGAAGCCGTCACGGGCCTGACTGCCGCGCCGGCGTCGGGCCCTCATCTCTCGGCCGCGAGACGCCCGCTTGCCACGTGACACTGTCACGGGCGGATCGGCCTCGCGGCCTTTTTCATGGCGCCCCTTTGCGTGCGCACTGCGCACTGCCTAACATGGGGCCCTGCAACCCTTGCGACACGCCTGTGAGCATCCTTTTGTTCGACCAGTTCCTTTCCACCGACGCCATGGCGGCGGTGTTCGACGGGCCGCACCTGCTGCAGTGCATGCTCGATTTCGAGGCTGCGCTCGCCGAGGCCGAGGCGGCCGAAGGACTGATTCCCCCCGCGGCGGCCCGCGTCATCCGCGATGCCTGCCAGATCGACGCCTTCGACACGGTCGAAATCGCACGCGCCAGCCGGAGCGCCGGCAGTGTCGCCATCCCGCTGGTCAAGGCCCTCACACAGCGCACGGCCTCGCTCGACCCCGAGGCGGCGCGCCACGTGCACAAGGGCAGCACCAGCCAGGATGTGATCGACAGTGGCAACGCACTCGTCACGCGCGAAGCACTGGCCCTGATTGATGCGAGCCTGACGCGGCTGATCGACCGGCTGCAGGTGCTGGCCAGCGAGCACGCGGCCACGCCGGTTCTCGCGCGCACCCTGCTGCAGCCTGCCACCGTCACCACGCTGGGCTTCAAGATGCTGGGCTGGATCGCCCCGCTGCGGCGCAGTCGCGATGCCCTCACCGAGCTGGCGGACAGCGCCCTGGCACTGCAACTCGGCGGCGCCGTGGGCACACTTTCTGCGCTGGGCGACAAGGGGCCAGCCGTGGCACGCCGCATGGCGCAGTCGCTGGGCCTGGCCCTGCCGGATGGCTGCTGGCACACCCAGCGCGACAGTTGGATGCGCCTCGGCGCCGAAGTCGGCATCCTGACCGGCACCCTGGGCAAGATCGCCACCGACCTGTCGCTGATGGCACAAGGCGAAGTGGGCGAACTCGCCGAGCCCTCGGGCGCTGGCCGCGGCGGCTCGTCGGCCATGCCGCACAAGCGCAACCCGGTCTCATCGATGATCGCGCTCGCTGCCGCCCACCGCGCTCCGGCCCGCGTCGGTGCGCTGCTGGGCTGCATGGCGCAAGCGCACGAGCGTGGCCTGGGCGACTGGCAGGCCGAGATGGCAGAGTGGCCCGGCCTGTTCCTGGGTGCGCATGGTGCGCTGGAAGCCCTCAACGAAGCCTTCGCCGGCCTGCAGATCGACGCGGCCCGCATGCGCGCCAACATCGATGCGCTGCTGGGGCTGGTCTTCGCTGAAGCGGCAGGCGCCGTGCTTGCGCAGGCCATCGGGCGCGCAGAGGCGCACCACGAAATGGAAGCGCTCTCGCGCGAAGCCGTGGCATCACGCACGCACCTGCTGGCGCTTACCCTGGCCCGCGTGCAGGCCAGCAGCGCCCTGCGCGGCCACGTCGACGAAGCCGCGCTGCGACGGGCCTTCGACCCAGACCACGCCGCCCGGCATGCTGCCGAGCTGGCCCGCCAGCACCTTGCCAACCTGCCCTCTTCCTCTGACCCTCGAGCCTGACCATGACTGCATACGACCACGATCTTCAGCGCGGGCTGCGCAACCGCCGCAGCGTCCTGGGCGACGCCTGGGTGGACCGCTCGCTCAACGGCGCCACGGCCCTCACCGCCGAGTTCCAGGGCTTCATCAGCCGCTATGCGTGGCACGAGGTCTGGGGACGCCCCGGGCTTGATCACCGCACCCGTCGCATCATCGTGCTGGCCATCACCACCGCGCTGGGGCGCTGGGAGGAGTTC
>JAJUHM010000197.1 GCA_029279925.1 Aquabacterium olei | reverse complement strand
GAAGGTGAGGATGGCGGGCTCGCGGTGGGCTTCGTCGGTGACGGCACCCAGCACGTTGCTGGTGATGGCGCCCGTCAGCGCCAGACCTGCCAGCACGGCCACGAAGGGGCCGGGCAGCACCGCGAACAACCAGACAATGAGGCCACCGAAGGTGCCGCCGATCAGGTAGAACAGGCCGTTGGACAGGCCTGCCACATAGCGTCTGCCCGGGTCTTCGTGCGCATCGCGCCCGGTGCACAGCGCGGCGGTGATGGCCGCCAGCACGGTGGTGATGCCGCCGAAGAGCGCGGTCACGATGGACACCGCACTGGTGACGGCGATGAGGGGGCGCGCCGCGACGCGGTACCCGGCTGCCTGCAGGATGGCCATGCCGGGCATGAACTGGCCGGACAGGCTGACGAGCACGAGTGGCAGCGCCAGGCTGAAGGTGGCCGACCAGGTCCAGACCGGCCAGGTCAGAGTGGGCACGGTGGGCCGCAGGCTCAGGGCCGGCCAGCTCGGATGGGGCTGCAGCACGGCCAGCAGGAGTGCCAGCCCCAGCACCCACACCATGTGGTAGCGCGGCCACCGGCGCTTGAACACCAGGTAACCCACCAGCATGCACCCGGTCAGCAGCGGCAGGGCCTCCATGGATTTGAACGCCCGAAGCCCGAACTGGAACAGGATGCCGGCCATCATGCCGTAGGCGACGCCTCTGGGGATGAGCTGCATCAGCCGGTCGAACAGGCCGGACAGCCCGATCACCCCGATCAGCACGGCCGCGGTGAGGTAGGCCCCGACGACCTCGCTGAGGGGCATGTCCGGCAGGAGCGTGACGAGCAGGGCCGAACCCGGTGCGGACCACGCCGTGATGACCGGTACCTTGAACCACGCGCTCAGCGCGATGCCCGAGACCGCCGCCCCGATCGAGATGGCCCACACCCATGAAGCCACGATGTCGGGGGGCACCATGCCGACCTGCGCGGCCTGAAACAGGATGAGCAGCGGGCCGGCATACGACACGAGCACCGCGATGAAGCCGGCGGTCACGGCGGAAACAGACCAGTCTTGGCGAAGCATGCGCAGGCTCATGGCGTGAGCGTGAAGGCGGAAGCGCCCGATTCTCCGGGTCTGGGCGGCTTGATCAAGCCGCGTGACGCGAGCACACTGTTTGCTCCACGTGAACAATCCTCCGAGGTATGGACCGTTTCGAGACGTTGCGGCTCTTCGTGCGCATCGTGCACCTGGGCAGTTTCACCAAGGCCGCCGCCGAACTGGGCATGCCGCGGGCCACCGCCACCCAGGCCATCAAGCAACTCGAGTCCCGCCTGGGCGTGCGGCTGCTGGCACGCACCACGCGGCATGTGTCGCCCACCGAAGAGGGGCTGGCCTTTCAGCAGCGGTGCGTGGCCATCCTGGCCGACTTGGAGCGGGCGGAGCAGGCGTTTTCGGATTCGGCGATGAAGCCCCAGGGGCGTTTGCGCATCGACCTGTCCGGCACCTTGTGGCGGCATGTGCTGGCCCCGCTGATGCCGGATTTCTGCGAGCGCCACCCTCGCATCACGGTCGAGGTCAGCACACACGATCGGCGCATCGACCTGGTGAAAGAGGGCGTCGACTGCGTGCTGCGCATCGGCGAGCTCAACGACTCCACCCTGGTGGCGCGCCGCCTGGCCACCTTGCCGCAGTTGACGTGTGCCAGTGCGGGCTATGTGGCCCGACACGGGCGACCGCAGGAACTGGAGGAACTCGCGTCGCACCGCATGGTGGGCTATGTGGCCGCCGGTTCGGGCAAGACCGTGCCCCTGGCGTTCCAGTCACCCGACGGTCAGGTGCGTGAAGTGAGTCTGCCGGCCACCGTGTCGGCACACAACGGGGATGCCTATGTGGCGGCTGGCGAGGCGGGCTTTGGTCTGATCCAGGTGCCGTATTACCACGTGCAGCGCCAGATCGAGGCCGGCTCGCTCGTGGAGTGCCTGACCCGGCATCGACCGCCCGGCCTGCCGCTGTCGGTGGTGTATCCGGCGCAGCGGCATTTGCCTTTGCGCGTGCGGGCCTTCATCGACTGGCTCGCCCGGATTCAATTTGTGTCCGGGGTGAAATAAATGGTTTTTCCGGTCCGGTGAATGTCGCGTCGGGCGGTTTATTCGGGGATGGCGACGCTTGTTTTTTTCGCGCGGGATTGCTGAAATGAGGGCATGCACCACTTTCCTGCCATTTCATTTTTCGTGGCCCGGGTTCGAATATCCGGGTGGGTGTCGGCCCTGATCGGAATGGGCTGTGCCGTGGGTTTGAGCGGATGCTCCGTGCTGTCCATCAGCCCGACAGTCGAGGTCGTCAAAGCAGCCGGGCTGGCGGCCAGCAATGCGCTGCATGCCGCACCGTTCGAAGCCCGCGACGTGGTGTGGCATCCCCATGTCCCCTATGACAGCGTGTGCATCGAGCTCAACCGGGTGGCCCACCCGCACGACGTGGTGCCTGCCATCCAGGCCGAGCTGGCCGCGCTGGGGGTGCAGAGCCGCGTCTACGAGAGCGGGCTCGTGCCCTTTGCTTGTCGGACCACGCTGAACTACACGGCCTTCATCCAATGGGAGGTGCCGACGTTCGGCACCGTGGCCGAACCCTATCTGGCGACGGCCTCGCTGACGGTGCGTGAGGAGGGGCGTGTGCTCGCCAGCGCCGGCTTCGCGCTCGACGCCATGGGCTTTGGCAAGTGGGCCAGCACACGGCGCAAGCTGGCCCCCCTGGTGCGCGCCATCGTGCAGGGCCCGCCAGCCTTGCGGCCCGACGCGCTCACGGCCCGCCGGGACTGACCCGGCCTCACCAGATCGTCAGGGCGTTGGTCAGCACGCGCTGGATCCAGGTGCGGGACGAGGCGGCCGTCACATCGCCCTGACCCACCTGCTCCATGCGGGCGTCCACGATGTCGCGCGAGGACACCACGCCGCCAAGCTGGATGTCCTTCGGGTTCACGATGCCCGAGAAGCGCAAGGTGCTGGCGTTGCCGTTGAAGACGATGTTCTTCTCGCCCGCGACCACAAGATGTCCGTTGGGCAGCACGTTGATCACCTGCGCGGCCAGCCGGCCGGTGAAGGCGCTGCTCTGCTCGGTCGTGCCATCCCCCTTGAAGGTGTCGCTGCCGGAGGCCGAGGCGTCGGCATTGAGCAGGCTCCTGACGAAGCCGCTCTGCCCGCCCCCTCCCGGGCCCTTGACCGCCACGCTGTTGGCGCGCCGGGCCTCCGAGTTGACCTTGTTGCGCGCACTTTGCTGCTCGGCAATGTCGATCTTGACCGTGTCGCCGATGTTGGAGGGTCGCTTTTCGTCCTGGAACAGCCAGCTGCTGGCCCCGGCCTGATAGAGCGACCCGGTTGCGACCCGCTCGACGTAGGGCGGCGGCGTCATCGGGCGCACGACCGTGGGGCTCTGGACCAGGGGGCCGGTGCAGCCCCCCATCACGGTGAGGCCGAGCGCCACCAGAACGCCCTGCATGGCACGGCGCAGCGGGTGCCTGGTTTTGTTCGGGCCGAACGGGGGCGAGGGCAGGGCGGGGCGCATGGGTTTTCCTTTCAGGGTCGAGCGAGATTGAAAAAAGTATAGGAAACCCATTTGTGTCGAGGCCGATATATGGTTAACCGCGGTGAATTCCTGGTGTCCTGGGTGACATGTCGATGGTCGAAAAAAAGGCGATCAAGGAATAAGCGGAACAGACCGGGCGCAATATCGAGGCGTGTCATTCCATGTCGCTTTGTGTCGGTCGGGTTTCTCGTGGGTAAAAGGCGGCCCAATCGGCCTTCATCACCCTGGATCGATATTCGGGCGGGGCGATAAGCTGAAATCACCGATCCCCCTTTGACCTTTCTGAGGACTTCGCGATGAACACGTTTTCCACCCTCGGCGGGCTGACGCCGAGCAGTTCCACCTGCCTCGCCAACCGGGCAGGTCGCCACGGCGGCTCTGCGAACGCCGCCATCGAAGACAGCGGCTCTCTGGGGCCTCTGCTCGGCGTGGCGACGTCTGTGGTGGATGGCGTGAGCGATGCCGCCCGCGCGGCCTACCTCGAGGCCACGCGCGACGTGCGGGCCGTCGGGGAAACGGTCACGACCGCCGTCCACACCGTGGGGGACACCTATCACAGCGTGGTCGGTGGGGCACGGCAGGCGGCGCATGCCGCTGTGGAGACCGTCGAGCAGGCCTGCGACACGGTAAGCCACGCGGTCGGCGATGCCGTGGACGCGGTGGAAGACGGGCTGTCGTCGGTGGCCCATGGCGTGGACGATGCCGTCGGCGCCGTGGCCGGCTACGCCATGAATGGCCTGAAGGTCGCTGGCAGGCTGATCGATCTCGCGGCCTGAGCGCGGCGTGCGAGCGTCGGCATCGCGACAGACTCCGCATGGGCAGGCCGCTTGCCTGACGTGGCACAAGGTCTCTGGTGCGGACCTGTCACGCGCAGTGGCTATGCTAGCCGCATGAACTTCACCAGCCAGACCTTCGACCAGATCCAGCAGGGCGCCAGCCTCACGCAGCGGCACACCGTCACGCGCGACGAGGTGTCGCTGCTGGCGCTGGTGTCCGGCGAGGTCAACGCCTTCGGCCCCGAGCGCGACGAAGCCAATGCGACCGCTCCGGTGTGCGAGGGCGTGAGCGCCGAAGCCCTGGTGCACGCGCTGCTCAAGCGTCGCCTGCCCGGGCCCGGCACCGTGATCGTCTCGCACGACCTGCGTTTCAACGGCCACGTGCAGGTGGGCGACGAGCTGCTTGCCACGCTCACCGTGGCCGACAAGCGCCCGCCCGATCAGCTTCTGATCGCCTGCACCGTGCACCGCGGCGACACGCTGATCCTCGAAGGCCACATGACCGTGCAGGCGCCGGCGCAGGCCATCACCGTCGACCAGCGTGACACCCCCTCGGTCATCCTGCGCCGCAACGACGTGTTCGGCCGGTTGCTGCAGGCCTGCGAAGGGCTGACGCCCGCCCGCTGCGCCGTGGTGCACCCGTGCGATGCGGACTCGCTGGGCGGGGCGATCGAATCGGCCCGGCTCGGCCTGATCGAGCCCGTGCTGGTGGGGCCCAGCGCGAAGATCCTGGCGGTCGCCGAGGCGCAGGGGCTGGACCTGACACCCTACCGCCTGGTGGATGCGCCGCACAGCCACGCGGCGGCCGAAGCGGCGGTGGCGCTGGCCCGCGATGGCGAGGTCCAGTCCTTGATGAAGGGCAGCCTGCACACCGACGAGCTGATGGGCGCGGTGGTGAACGGGACCACGGGGTTGCGCACCGAGCGGCGCATCAGCCACGTCTTCGTGCTCGATGTGCCGGCCTACCCGCGCATGCTGCTGGTGACCGACGCGGCCATCAACATCGCCCCTGCCATCCAGGACAAGGTCCACATCGTGCAGAACGCCATCGACCTGGCGCAGGTGCTGGGCGTGCCCACACCCAAGGTGGCCATTCTGGCGGCCGTGGAAACCGTGAACCCGATCATGCCGGCCACGGTGGACGCCGCCATGCTGTGCAAGATGGCCGACCGCGGGCAGATCACCGGCGGGCTCATCGATGGCCCGCTGGCGTTCGACAACGCCGTGAGCCTGGAGGCGGCGCGCACCAAGGGCATCGTCTCGTCGGTGGCCGGGCAGGCCGACATCCTGGTCGTGCCCAACCTCGAAGCCGGCAACATGGTGGCCAAGCAGCTGCAGTACCTGGCCGGGGCCGACAGCGCCGGCATCGTGCTGGGCGCGCGCGTGCCCATCGTGCTGACCAGCAGGGCCGACTCGGTGCGCACCCGCCTGGCCTCGGCCGCGGTGATGCAGCTGCTGGCCCAGGCCCAGGCTCGCGCCCGCAGCGTGAGCGGCAAGGCGCCCGCTGCCTGAGCCGTCCCGACCTTCCCCGAACAAGGAGCCCCGCGATGACCGATGCCCTGGCCGTCTTCAATGCCGGCTCGTCCAGCCTGAAGTTCTCGGTGTTCACGGCCCGCGGCCTGCAGCCGCTGCTGCACGGCCTGATCGACGGGCTGGGCAGCGCCCCCCATCTGGTGCTGAAGGCGCCGGACGGGGCTGTGCTGGCCGAGCAGCGCTGGGGCGCCGCGCCGCAGGGCGGTGGCGCGGCCGAGTCGGCCCATGATGCCGACCGCGAGCACGACGAGGCCCTGGCCGCGCTGCTGGCGCTGATGCCCACCCACCTGCACGGCCACACCCTGACGGCCGTGGGCCACCGCATCGTGCATGGCGGGGCCCGCTTCACGGCCCCGGTGCGCCTGACGGAGGACGTCGTGGCCGAACTGGCCGCGCTGACGCCCCTGGCGCCGCTGCACCAGCCCCACAACCTGTCGCCGGTGGCCGCGCTGGCCCGGCTGATGCCCGACCTGCCCCAGGTGGGTTGCTTCGACACGGCCTTTCACACCACGAACCCGCCGGTGGCCCAGCGCTTTGCGCTGCCCCGTGCGCTGCACGACG
>JAJUHM010000196.1 GCA_029279925.1 Aquabacterium olei | reverse complement strand
GGCTGCGCAAGGGCGAGGCCTGCACCGGCAGCCACCAGGAGGAAACCGACAACCTCGTGCTCGGCCAGAAGATGGTCAGCGGCGAGAAGATCGAACCCAAGCCGATCAAGGGCAAGGCTCATGCCTTCCATGTAAACGTGCAGGCGGCCAACGACGGCACCAACCTCTATGTGCGCTTCAGCTGGAAGCAGCCCCCCGGCGGTGTGAAGCACAAGAATCCCGGGCGCTGGCCTTGCAGGGTCGGGAACGTGCAGGGTGCCCGGCACGATCCCGGCAGGGGTATCGACGCTGATCGCATGTTCGGTCGGGGCGGCGCTCGCTCCGCCAGCAAGGGCGAGAAGGATTACTCCGAATAGATAGCAACACCCGGTTCGTTGAGTCGTCACGGCTCCTCCCGTCATTTTTCCGCCGCGCCGCAGATGGCGCCCAACGTTGAAATCACCGGCTGCCGAAGGCAGCCCCGTGGATTGACTCGTTATGTTTCGGCCTCGGTTAGAAGATCGCTATCAAAGCGACGCCCAGGCACGCATAGATTGCTATTACTGCCCCGAAATACTCTGGGGAAGACGTGCGCGACACAGTCCGCCCCCATGCGCCGGACTTTGCATAAACCTCCCCTTTTAACGCTGCGAAAACGGCGTGGAGCAAAACTGAAACGCCCAGAATTTTGAACATGATTATCTTCCACGGCGCATGAAGTGTTGCACCACCATTGTTATCAGGCCAACCGCCGCACCAATGCCCGTAACAGGCAAGGCCACCACAGCCAGGAGACCGGGCCTGATCGGATTTCCATCCGCAGGCCCGAATGCAACATAAAGCCCCAGCGGCAGGGCACAGGTGAAACCGGGCGCTGTGCTCACGAGCAATATCTTCAACCCAGACTGCCGACCAAGGGAAGCTTCTTCGATCTGGCTCATGACTTCTTGCGCCTCGCATGTCTGGAAGCCAGTGTCGACAGCAGGCTACCCGCAACAGCGCCAGCAACTGCACAGGAGAGCCCCAGCAACAGCGCAATGATGATCTCGATAGGCCACAAATTGTGAGAAGTCGGATCCTTCATACCATCCCAAACCACACGTGCAAATACGGATGCCGGTACCGCCGTCCCCACAATCAGTACGATTTTCCAAAATGTGGCCGATCCGCGTAATCGGAGCATCAGAGCCGCACCCATGACCACAAACAGTCCGGGTTCCATCAAGGCGCCTGGGAGATTGAGTTTGTTGTAGGGGATCAGCCAATAGGGAACGCCTACCGCGAAAAAGCTCAGGAGAAAAGCGATCGGCAACCAGTTTCGCTCGGTCTTATTCATTCGAGGCTCGGGAGTGAAACATAACGTTCGCCATCACCGGCGCGCAAATGCGGAGCGCAGCGTAGCTTGTGCGCGTCCGAGTGGATGGCGTTGTTAGCACCTAATCGCTGTTTGGCCACGTTAACACCGCCCCTATGTCCCCGAAACCGTGAAGCGTACTATCGATGTCACCGTGGACTATCACATACAGCCACGACTCCACTGAGTCAGCCAGACGGCTGTGATCAACCTTTATCCCTCTTGTAAGGGGTGACCTGTCGAGCATCCGCTGTATTTGTTCGGCATGCTCTTCGGTAACAACCCCGGGATTACTTTCCGGAAAAAGGCTTGCGAGGTGGTATTGCAAAGACTCTTTATAATTCTCTAATAGATAATCATAGTCAATTGGGACCAGCGCACCCTCCAATTGCCTTTGCAGGCATGCGGTACCACCGCATTGTTGCATGTAGAGCACGCCGCTTTGACACGGAATAATCAAAGCCGGTTGCGTCAGACTAAACAGGTCGGCTCGCTTCATAGTGCTAACGTGCAGATCGAGGGGCCGGCCGGCAGCGGGCGAAGCCCGCTGTTGGACGGCCCCGCTCGAAGCGATTGTTAGCCTTCGGTGTATTCATTGACGCTTTTGTACTCTCTCTTCTTCCCAGAAAAACCATCGAAAAGCATCCGATGACGTTGTAAGCCGTATTCGTCAGTTCGGGTTTCATATTCTCGGACCCAAGCAACCAAATTGGCCAGCATATCCATCTGCTCTTTCTCCGTGGAAAACTTTTCAGGCTCCCATGGCCTTTTTAGGCAGTGGACAACACATACCTCAATTCCAGGGTTCAGGAACCGCAGTTCATCGCAGAAAGGAAGAGCTACCTCGACCAGATCGCTGTAGCAACCCTCAATAATCCAGTGCTCGTGGTCATCCAGAAACTTGCGGAGAGCCTGAACGCTTTCTTCAAGTGGCTTGCGTTCTGCGCCTTCTGCCCAAGCAATTTCGTCCAGAGAAAGACGCGGGATCGACTGGCCGTGCATCAATCGACGGGCCATGGTGCTTTTTCCAGCCCCGGCATTGCCCAACAGGATGACTCTCATGGTGCATTTCCGAAAAGGCTAAGGCCAGGCATCAGCTGCGTGCAGAAGAGGCGCGGTCTTTGCTCTTTGCAAAGGACGTAACGCTTTTGACACGTCAGCCGCATGCCTCTGTTAGGCGCGTGGCACGATGTTTGACACCAAGTCTTCTCGCGCGCGACTTAAAATCTCCCGCACGATTTCAGATTTCGCATCAGCATAGTTCTGCACGTGCCTCCAGGTTCTGTCCGCCAGTTCGCGCTTGGTTTCTTCGTATTTTCGGCGGTCGTCGTCATGCCTCCGAAGCCAATCGCGGAACGCAAGCATTCGGTCGACTTCTTCACACTCTGAAGAAAACACGTGGAGCTGGAATTCCATCCCGTCCGACTTAAGTATCAGGAATCGATGTTGAAACCAACCGGGCTCGCGCACACGAAGGATGAAGCCTTGCTCTTCGAGCAGCGGCACGTACGACTTCTCGTCGGCGGAGTCTTCGACGACAAGAACCATATCGATGAACGGTTTGGCCGAGAGGCCCGGAACGGAGGTCGATCCGACGTGCTCAATCAACAACGCCCGCTCCGAAAGAGCTGATCGTATCCTGTTCGCCGCTAGGGAGAACATCGACGGCCAGCTGGGATCGTACGCGACGAGCCGGATTTTGTCGTTTAGAGGTTTACGCTCGCCAATCGTGACAGAGGAGAGGTAATCGTCTGTGGAGGGCGCTGCCGGAAGCGGAAGCTGCCAAATCTTTTTGCGGTTCACGTTTCGCGCCTCAGTACTCGATTCTTTGATGGTCGCACGACCGTTCTTGCGCCTAACGTAGAGGTCACCGGCGCTGCGCCGCTTTTTGGCGCAGCGTCCGGTGGACCGCCGGGTTAGCCCAACACGCGCGCCAAAATCTCGCGCTGTACGATTGGGTGAAACTCCTCATACAGCGTGTTTGCGCGAACATTATTCTTCTGTTGGGGAATCGGTATGGCGAATTGGCTGGCTTCGAGCCACCGCACGTTGCGGCCACACGAAACAAGTTCGTTTGTATCGGTAGCGTTCAGGATTGCGTCATCTGCTATCACACCAATTGCCTTGATTGTAAGGTCACCTCCCGGTGGTGCTGCCTTGATGTAAATAATGTCGCCGACCTTCAAGGAGCGAATGAACTGATGCAGATCCGGCGCGTCGTTGTTGTCCCAGCCGACGCCGACGATCTTCCCGGTTATGAATTTGGCGCTTACGTCTTCATCATAGTAAGCACCGATGCCGTAAATTGCCATTTCGTTTCCTTTCGGAGATTGGTCTACTTGTAGTTCTTCAAATAGGCGACCCGTTTTTCCGTCATCTGCACTTTGCAGTCGCTGATAAGCACAGCCTCCATTGAGCCTCCTTCAAATTCCTTTCCGGCTTGGGCACATGTCTTTTCTTTGTCTTTGATCCAAGCGATCTGCTCCTTCTTGAGGGCGGCCTTTGTCGTTTCATCACGAGTAGCCATGAGTTGCTTGTAGGCATCATTCAGTTGCCCGTCAGCGATGGCGAATTTCTTGTCCAAGCATTCGAGTTGCTCGGCGGTGATGGCCAAGTCAAGACCCTTGCATGGTCCGGACTGTTCGACAGTATTCACTTGTTCGGCGGGCTGTGCTTGGGCGTTCGCTGGCGCGGCGGCAGCGATTGGCTGTGCGGCTTCCTGACTTTGGGGGGCGGGCTCTATTTGTTTCTGCGCCGCCTCGGGCTGCTGTTTGGTGTTAGGCACCATCGACGCGACAAGCATTACGAATTGCATGGGCTGGATTTCCTCCCCGCCTTGCTCAATGGGGGAGAGCACAGAAAATGCGCCGTTTGTTGGCGCACTGAGAATGTGCGTGAATTTCAGCTCAAGGGGTTTTTTCATCTTGACATGTAGCGTGTAGATGTTGTCTTCGCGCGTCCACCCCTGCACCTCAGGGGTTTTCCCGTTGTCCATTTGGGCTTTCTTGAGTAGCTCGACGAACTGCTCAACGGAGAGGCCGACTTCGCTTATACCAGCCCTGACCATTAGTTCGGAGTCCAGGAACTGTTTCTCAGGGTTAATGAACCGTCCTTGATGGGGAAAGACAAGCGCATAAATGAAAATCCCCACTATGGCCAGCGATAACAGAACGGCCCCCTGCTTCCGGGTGTGGTCTTTCACGAGTCCGTAAATGCCGCCGATGATCCCGATAAGAGGAAATACGAGCGAGAAAATGCTGTAAAGCACCATGCGTCCAGTACCCCAAGGCTGACCAGCAGGCGATGCGGTTACTTGCGAAGTGTCAGTTGCTATGGCTGCCTGTTCTTGGGGAGAGCCCTTGCTTCCGACCAGACACAAGATGCCGCCAATCAACGAGAGCGCCATGAAAATAGCGACAATTGTGCCGCCGAGAATGGCTCCTGCAATTGAGCAGATGACAAGGCCTATACCCGCGCCCTTGGGTTTTGCGATTGCGATCGCGCCGAAGACAATGACGAGGAAGGAGAATAGAATGCCCCCCCAACCGAGACCAACGACCGTCGTTGCACCTTCCGCCTCGAACGCCGCGCCGATACCGCCAACGAACAATGTGACTACTGCGGCAATGATGCCGAACACACCGGCGATGATGCCGATTATTCCTCCTGCTTTACCCATAACTGCTCCCCTTTCTCAAAAATTGCCACCGGAATTGGTGGGCTAACGTTTGAGTTCACCTGCTGGCGGAAGCGGGCGAAGCCCGCTGTAGCCAGTCAGGTGCAACGAAGGGTTAGGCCGCATGCTGCCGAAAGCCTCTATAGATCCAACCAGCGGTCCAGCCCAAGGCAAAGACGAGCGCAGTACCGCCCGCCCACCACGCGAAGGCGAATAGCCAGTGCTGTCTCTGCTGCGACGGCAGCTCAGCAATGAGCGCCTTGTGCTTCGCATTCACCTGAGCGACCGCGGACGAGAACTTCCGCTGGTTTGCGGATGGCGACACAGCGACTTGCTCGAGCCAGGCAATGTTCTCTGCATTGCTCTCCTTCAGAAGTGCTTGGCGGACCTGATAAGACTGCACCTCCTTGTTTTCGGCCTTGGAGATCGCCTGAGCAATCACGTCCGATGCATCACTGAGCCACGCGCCTTCCATGTACTCCAGCCGGGGGCGGGTGTCGTACGCGAAGAATGCGACGAGCAGGCCATAGAGCACCGAGAGAACGATGCCGATGCGAGACCATCCACCCAAGCGCATCTGTGCCTCCTGCGGCCTAACGTTCAAGCTCAGGGGCGCGCCGCTTGCGGCGCGTCCCGCTGGAGCGCAGTGTTAGGCCTGCGCCCACTTCAGCCCTTCTGGTGCTTCGGATTGAAGAAAGTTTTTGAACCAAGACCACTTACTTTGTGCGGACGGAGACAACCCCTCTGCAATCTTTTGATCTGCTAGGGCGGCGTAACGGCTGTAGGCGCGCTCGATCTCGCCATGCTGGTTGTTATTTGGGATGTAGTAGTCAAAAAGGCCATTCACGAAAACTTTCCCATCACTCTGCAGGCACATACGTGAGCCGCCTCGCCACTGCTTTGCTGCCAACTCAGACAGGACAACGATCGGTTCATTGCCGTTATGCTCAAGCAAGTATGCTTCTTGGTAAGCCGGCCCGACGATATTGGAATTGGTGTGCCAAACCTTTCCAACAGAGATTCCACCCCGGATCAAGTAACCGGCATTTAGAAAGTAGTGCGAAAGTTGGATTGCGCGCATTACAACGATGGAAAGCCCATCGTAGCTTGGCCGGTCAGGGTCAGTGAGGGGAGCGCTCAAAATTATGCAATCGGAAATGTAGATATGCTTCGGGATGAGGTGAACTGCGACGGACGAATCTACACTCGAGTCCAACATTGGCACTGCTGACGAAAGGAGATCAATCAGACCTGAAAGTTGATTGAGCTGTTCTTCGCTCTGAGTGGCGCCCGCCACAAGTGCCTTGAAGCCAAGTACGTCGATAAACGCAACCGCACGATCTTCAAATTTCACAAGAGATCTCATAGGCAGGCCTAACGTACTAGGTGAGGGGCCGCCGGAGCGGCGAAGCCGCGTAGGG
>JAJUHM010000195.1 GCA_029279925.1 Aquabacterium olei | reverse complement strand
CCTGTATCCGGCGCGGGGGCTGGACCTGGTGCTGGACACGCAAGGCAAGGAGTTGCTGCAGTACGTGGCACCGGCCGAGTTCGAAACCCGCCTGCGCCAGCCCCTGAAGGCGGCCGTGGCAGCCTCGGCCGCCAGCGCGGCCTCAGCGGCCCGCGCGCAGTGACGAGAGTTCGGCGTCCTTGGCGTCCCACAGCCCGTTGATCCAGGCCTGCAGGCGCTGGCGGTACTGGGCGTCGGTGCCGTCTTCCGCGGCGTGCAGGTCTTCCGGGATGTGAACCTGGCGGATGGTCACGGTCACGTTGTGCACGCGGCCGGCCATGAGGTCGGTGAAGGTGGGCACGCCATCGGGGTAGTCGATGGTGACGTCCACCAGGGTCTCGAGCTTGTCACCCAGCGTTTCCAGCGCCATCGCGATGCCGCCGGTCTTGGGCTTGAGCAGGTGGCGGTAAGGCGACTTCTGCTGGTCGTGCTTGGCCTTCGTGTAGCGTGTGCCTTCCAGGAACGAGATCACCGAGGTGGGCACGACGCGGAACTTCTCGCAGGCCTTGCGGGCTGCCTCGAGGTCCTTGCGGGCCGATGAGCCGCCCTTGCGGCGCATGAAGGGGAAGTCGAGCGCCCACCAGGCCAGGCCAATCAGCGGCACGTAGATCAACTCGTGCTTGATGAAAAACTTCAGCAGCGGAATGCGGCGGTTGAACACCTTCTGCAGCACCAGGATGTCGACCCAGCTCTGGTGGTTGCTGCTGACCAGGTACCAGCCCTTGGGCTTGAAGCCGTCCAGGCCGCTGATGCGCCAGCGCGTGCGGCCCACCAGCGACATCCAGCCGTTGTTGACGCTGATCCAGTTCTCGGCGATCGCGTTGAGCAGCACGTCCGTGACGCTGCGCACGACCCGGAACGGCAGAACGAGTTTCAAAAGGGCCAGCGGCATCATCAGCGAGAAGCCGACCACCGTGTTGACGGCGAGCACCAGGCCGGCAAACGTGGCCTTGATCGGAGCAAGAAGGGACATGGATCGCGTTTCGTAGGTTCAGCCCGCGATTATGTGCACAGATGTGCACCCGGCTGTCCGGACACCGTGCCCCCGGCTGCCGTGGCGTGCATCACGCCTGCGGCAGGAAGCTGCGTTTCTCCTCTGTGCAAGCGCCTTGCGCTGACTTATGGTCATCGCCCATGAGGTGGCCTTCTGCCGCCATGCCACGCGCCTGCCATGCCTGCCACGCCGTCGTTTTCGCTTGCGTCTTTCGTGAACCAGGCCGAGGGGGGCACCCAGCCGCCCAACCTGCCCGTGCAGCAATGGCATGCCTGGGAAGCCCTGTGTCAGGCGCTCGGTCCCTTGTTGATGGCCCCCGCAGACCACGCCGTGAACCTGGCCGACGCCCTGCACCCGCACGCGGCCCAGCTGGTGGCCCTGACCCGCGAGGACCCGGATGTCGCCCTCTTCCACATGGTGCATGGCGCGGAACGGGCACTGGACCGCTACAGCGTCCGGCATGCCGTGCACACCGCCATGCTGGTCGCGCTGATCGGGCGCCGCAAGGATTGGGGAGATGGCCGTACCACGCTGGGCGTGAAGGCCGCCCTGACCATGAACCTGTCGATCATGGCCCTGCAGAACACCCTGGCCCGGCAGACCACCCCGTTGACCGAGGCGCAGCGGCTGGCCATCGAACAGCACCCGGTCGCCTCGCGGCAACTGCTGTCGCAACTGGGCGTGACAGACACCGACTGGCTGGATGCCGTGAGCGAGCACCACGAGCAATCGGACGGCCGCGGCTACCCGCTGGGGCTGCAGACCGTGCACCCGCTGGCCGACGCGATCCACACCTGCGACGTGTTCAGCGCCAAGCTCAGCCCGCGCGCCAGCCGCGGCCATCTGCCCGGCCCCCAGGCCGCCGCCGAGATCTTCCGGCAACGCAGCGCGGGTTACTTCGGCGCCACCCTGATCCGGGAAGTGGGGCTGTACCCGCCGGGGAGCCTGGTGGACCTGGCCTCAGGTGAGCGGGCGGTGGTGCTGTACCGCACGTCGGACGCGGCGGCACCGGTGGTGGCCGTGGTCACCGACGCGCTGACCAGCCCCCTGCCCCGGCCCCTGTGCTCGGGCACCGCGCGCCAGGGCCCGCATCGCGTGCTGGGCGCCGCGGTGGACCGCCACGGGGCCGACACCTTCCCGCCGGACGTGCTGCTGGGCCTGCGCTGACCCGGCACTGACGCCGCGCTGACCCCGCAGCTTCGCAGGGACATTCACCGCGCTGTCATGAATCCGGCGCACAGTGGGGTGTTGCTGTCATCTCGTGCTTGCCATGCCCTCTGCCCCTCTCGATCCCGACATGCTCCGCCGCCTTCAGGAAGACGTCATCGACAGCTATGACGAGGAACTGGAGATGGAGGTCGATGACCGGATCTTGGACGGCCCGGGCGATCAGACGGCGGAGGCCCGGGAGGCCCGCCGTGTCTACTTCAGGGAGCTGTTCCGCCTGCAGGGCGAGCTGGTCAAGCTGCAGGACTGGGTGGTGCACACCGGCCAGCGCATCGTGGTGCTGTTCGAAGGGCGGGATGCGGCCGGCAAGGGCGGCGCCATCAAGCGCATCACCCAGCGCCTGAATCCGCGGGTGTGCCGCGTGGCCGCCCTGCCCGCCCCCAACGACCGCGAAAAGACCCAGTGGTATTTCCCGCGCTATGTGGCTCACCTGCCGGCCGCGGGTGAAATGGTGCTGTTCGACCGCAGCTGGTACAACCGAGCCGGCGTCGAGCGGGTGATGGGCTTCTGCTCGGACGACGAGTACGAGGAGTTCTTCCGCTCCGTGCCCGAGTTCGAGAAGATGCTGGTGCGCAGCGGCATCCGCGTCATCAAGTACTGGTTCTCCATCTCGGACGAAGAGCAGAGTGCCCGCTTCCTGGCCCGCATCCACGACCCGTTGAAACAGTGGAAGCTCAGCCCGATGGACCTGGAAAGCCGCCGTCGCTGGGAGGACTACACCCGGGCCAAGGAGGTGATGCTGGAGCGCACCCACATCGCCGAGGCGCCGTGGTGGGTGGTGCAGGCCGTCGACAAGAAACGGGCGCGCCTCAACCTCATCCACCATCTGCTCCAGCAGTTCGACTACCACGAGGTCGAACACGAACCGGTGCACCTGCCGCCGCGCGAGCGTCGGCCCGACTACTTGCGCAACCCGGTGCCCGCCTCGATGTACGTGCCCGAGATCTATTGATCCTCGTCAGCCGCCGAGCCCCGTCCGACCGGGTTCATTGCGCTAGCATCCGCGCATGTTCGTTCGCCCGCGTGCCGCGGTACGCACCCCCTTCCTGCGCGGTGCCGTCCTGGCGGCCCTGATCTTCGCCGCGCTGGCTCCGGCCGTGTCGGCCTGGCTTGCCAGCCAGGGGCGGGTGTGGGCGTCGGTCTGTACCACGGCGGGCACATCCCGCCTGGTGCTGGTGTCCGATGCCGCCATGGCAAGCGACGACGCCCCGGACCCGGCACCGGGGGCAGGCGCACACGCCGACTGCCCCTACTGCCTGCTCCAACAACACCTCGCCCCGCCACCTGCCCTGGCGGCCGTGCGGGACCACCGCCCCGCGCCAGCGGTGCTGCGCCGCTGGACGGTGCTCGCCCTGCCCTACCAGGCAGTCGCCTGGGCCCATCGGCCCGCGCAGGCGCCGCCTGCCTCGCACGCCTGATCGCTGACCGACCGCATCGGCCCATGCCGATGCGTGCCGGCGTGCTGCTTCCCTCCGTTTGAATCCGTCTGCCCGGGCCGGTCACCACCGCCGGGCTGCCGTCACGCGCCCCCCGCGCTCCCTTGCACAGCCTGCACGGTCCTGTGCAAGCGCAGCCATGCGGAGCGTGCGGCCATCGCCATCCACGTCAAGCACAACCATGAAACTGCATCGCCTGACCTGCGCCGCCAGCGCCGCCTTCACCCTGCTGGGCAGCCACGCTGCCGAGCCCGACACGCTGTCGGCCATCACCGTCTCCGCCCGGCGCCTGAGCGCACCGCTGTCTTCCCCGGTCACCCAGTCCGACCCGGCCACGTGGCTGAGCAGCCTGCCGGGCTTCAGCGTCTGGTCCGCAGGGGGCGTATCCGGCCTGCCGGCGCTGCGGGGTCTGGCCGATGACCGCATCAAGGTTCTCGTCGACGACATCGACCTGGCGTCGGCCTGCGCCAACCACATGAACGCCCCGCTCTCCTATGTCGAGCCCACGGCCATCCAGAGCTTGACCGTGCACGTCGGCGTGAGCCCGGTCAGCGCCGGCGGCGACAACATCGGTGGCACCCTCGCACTGCGCACAACCAAGCCCGTCTTCGCGACCGAGGCGGACACGCTGCGCACGGACGGCCAGCTGAGCCTCGCCACCCGCAGCGTGGATCGGGCGTGGTCTGGCGCCCTGCGCTTCGGTGTGGCCTCGGACACCGTGCGCCTGGACTACAGCGGCAGCACCGTCGAGGCCCAGAGCTACCGAGATGGCCACGGCCGGGTGGTGCGCGACACGCTCTACAAGCAGACCCACCACCGCTTGAACCTCGCGGCCCAGCGCGGCGGCGACCTCTGGACCTTCAGCCTGACCGACCAGATGGTGCCCTACCAGGGCTTTCCGAACCAGTACATGGACATGACGCACAACCACGCCAACGCGGCGCGGCTGGGCTATGAGGGCGCCTTCGACTGGGGCCGACTGGAAGCACGGCTGTACGCGCAGAACACGCTCCACGCGATGGGCTTTCCGAGCAGCGAGCGCACCGGGTCCATGCCCATGAACACCGAGGGCCGCGACACCGGCTACAGCCTCAAGGCCGAGCGCGCCGCGTGGGACGGCACGCTGCGCTTCGGGCACGAACTCAACCAGCAGACGCTGGACGACTGGTGGCCACCGGTGCCGGGCTCGATGATGATGTCGCCGCAGACCTACGTGAACATCCAGAACGGCCGCCGTGATCGCGTGGCCTTGTACGGGGAATGGGAAGGCCCGCTGGCCGATGGCTGGAGCGGCATCGGCGGCCTGCGCTACGAGGCCGTGCGCACCAGCGCTGGCCCCGTGCAGGGCTATGGCTGCGGGATGATGTGCGCCCCCGACAACGCGGCCGCAGCAGCCTTCAACGCCGCCGACCGCACCCGCCGTGACGACAACGTCGACGCCTCGCTGCTGCTGCGCAAGGCCACCTCGGCGCAGCAGTCGGTCGAACTGGGCCTGGCCCGCAAGACCCGCTCGCCCAACCTCTACGAGCGCTACTCGTGGGGCCGCGGCAGCATGGCCATGACGATGATCGGCTGGTTCGGCGACGGCAACGGCTATGTGGGCGACATCGCCCTGCGGCCCGAGGTGGCGCACACCGTGAGCGCGACGGTGGACTGGCACGACGCAGCCCGCGACACCTGGTCGCTGCAGTTCACGCCGTACGCCAGCTACGTCAAGGACTACATCGACGCCGATCCCATCGGCAGCTTCAACCCCTACCGGCGCACCACCGAGACGCGCAACCTGCTGCGGTTCGCCAACCACGATGCGCGGCTGTTCGGTGCCAACCTGAGCGGCAACTGGCTGGCGTGGCGCAGTGCCGACTGGGGCCAGTGGACCTGGCAGGGCAAGCTGGACTGGACGCGCGGCCACCGCACCGACGGCGGCGCGCTCTACCGCATGATGCCGTTGAACCTGGCGTTGGCGCTGGAACACCGGTTGGGCCCGTGGCGCAACTTCGTGCAGATGCAGGCCGTGGACCGCAAGCGCCATGTGGACGCGCGGCGCGACGAGGACGTGACGCCCGGCTACACGCTGTTCAACCTCGGCACGGCCTACCAGGCCACGCCCGACCTGACCCTGCAGCTCACCGTGCGCAACCTGTTCGACCGGGCCTATGCGCTGCCGCAGGGTGGCGTGAACCTGGCCGAGTTCAAGATGACCAGCGCCACCACGCTGAGCCCGCTGCAGGGCCCTGGTCGCTCGATCGACCTGGGACTGACCTGGCGCTTCTGAGCCCGACCCGGGTGCGGGGGCGCATGCCCCCGTCATCGTCACAAGCGGCGAGACGCGGTAGGCTCTCGGGTTTGACGCTGACGCGGAGCCCTTCTGTGCTGAGCTGGTTCGAGAACCTCGTCCACCCCTACCCCGACGCCCCACCCAAAGCCCCGCCCCGGGGCTTTCTTGCCTTCATCTGGGCCGCCACGGCCGGCATGCGCCCCTGGCTGCTCGGCATGACGCTGCTGACCGCCGCCATTGCCGCGTTCGAGGCCCTGCTCTTCAACATGCTGGGCAGCATCGTCGACTGGCTGAGTGCCACGCCGCCCGCCGAGCTGTGGTCCGAATCCCGTGGCAAGCTCTTGCTGCTGGCGGCCATCCTGATCGCCAGCCCGCTGGCGGTGTGGCTGCAGACGCTGCTCAAGCACCAGACGCTGGCCGGTAACTTCCCGATGAAGCTGCGCTGGCAGTTTCACCGCCACATGCT
>JAJUHM010000194.1 GCA_029279925.1 Aquabacterium olei | reverse complement strand
GGGGTGTCGAGGAAGGTGATCATGCCGCGCGGCGTGTCGACGTGGTAAGCGCCGATGTGCTGCGTGATGCCGCCGGCTTCGCCCGCTGCCACACGCGAGGTGCGGATGTAGTCCAGCAGCGAGGTCTTGCCGTGGTCGACGTGGCCCATGACGGTCACGACCGGGGCACGCGGCTTGGCCTCGGCGGCCTGATCCTCGTGTTCTTCTTCCAGGAAGGCGTCCGGATCGTCCAGCTTGGCGGCAAACGCCTTGTGGCCCATTTCTTCCACCACGATCATGGCGGTTTCCTGGTCCAGGTGCTGGTTGATGGTGACCATCTGGCCGAGCTTCATCATTTGCTTGATGACCTCGGTGGCCTTCACCGACATCTTGTGGGCCAGATCGGCCACGGAGATGGTTTCGGGGATGTGCACCTCGATGACCTGCGGCTCGCTCGGCGGCACGAAGGTCGATGCACTTTCGCCACGGTCGCCACGGCGACCGCCCCGGCCACCGGGTGCCTTCCAGCCGTTGCGTGAGCTGGAGGCGGCATCACCGCCGCGGCCCTTGGAAGGCGCGCCCCGCTTCTTGGCATCATCGGCCCAGCTGGACGACAGCTTCTCCGACTTGACCGACTTCTTGTCGCCCGGCTTGGCACCGGCGCCCGTGGTGGCACCCGGCGTGGCGCCTGGTGCGCCCTTCGGCTTGTGGATCGTGCCCTTGATGCCTTCCTTGCCGGCTTCGGCGGGCTTGGCTTCTTCCGGCTTCTTGGCGGTCAGCACCTTCTTCGGTGCGTTCATCATGGCGCGGATGGCCGCGGCTTCGGCTTCGGCGGCCTTGCGGCGGTTCGCCAGATCAGCCAGACGCTGCTTTTCCTCGGCTTCACGGTCAGCGGCCTTCACCACGCGCACGCCAGCACCCGGCTTGGGCGCATCAGCCTGAACGGGCATGGTCGGCGCGGCAGCCGGTGCCGGGGCAGGAGCGGCAGCCACCGGGGCCGGCGCAGCCTCTGCAGGCTTGACCTCGGCCGCCGGCTTGTTGCCACCCGCGCGCAGCGTGCCACCCCGTGCCACACGTTGTGCGGCGGCGGTCAGGGCGGCGGCTTCGGCGCGTGCAGCCTCCTGCGCGGCGGCGCGGCGTGCAGCAGCGGCTTCGCGTTCTGCGGCGTCGTCGGTATCACCACCGGCCGGCACGGCAGCTGCGGCCGCGGCCTTGGCCGCAGCTTCGCGCTCTGCCTGCTCGCGGGCAGCCTGCTCGGCGGCAGCACGGGCGCGGGCTTCGGCCTCTTCGCGCTCGCGGCGTTCCGCTTCTTCGCGCTGGCGGCGGGCTTCGGCCAGCTGCTCTTCCTGCAAGCGAAGGGCTTCGGCCTGGGCACGAGCCTCTTCCTCGCGGCGAGCCAGCTCGGCTTCTTCCTGCGCCTTGGCGGTCGCCTCATCGACGCCGTCCTCGCGCTTGACGAACACGCGCTTCTTGCGAACTTCGACCTGAATGGTGCGGGCTTTGCCAGATGCGTCAGCCTGCTTGATTTCGGTGGTCGACTTGCGGGTCAGCGTGATCTTCTTGCGGTCGCCGCCGGTGGAACCGTGGGCGGTGCGCAGGTGGTCGAGCAGACGCTCTTTGTCGGCCTCCGTGAGCACGTCTTCAGGGGCGGCCTTGGGCACGCCCGCAGACTGAAGCTGCTCCAGCAGTGTCGCAGCCGGGCGATTCAGTTCCGCGGCGAATTGTGCGACGGTGGTCACGGCCATTGTGTTGATCCTTGCGATGAGCTTTTGCGTAAATAGGTCGAGTGGGTCGTCTCAGGTGGCTGAAGCGTGGGCGATCAGGCGAACCAGTGTTCGCGCGCCTTGAGGATCAGGGCGCGCGCCTGTTCGTCGGACACACCGGTGATCTCGGTGAGTTCGTCCACGGCCAGATCGGCGAGGTCGTCACGGGTGTGGATGCCCGCTTCGGCCAGCTTCGCAATCAGCTCGGGGGTCAGACCTTCCAGACCCTTGAGATTTTCCGACAAAGCCTCGACTTCTTCTTCCTTGGCGATTTCCATGGTCAGCAAAGCGTCTTTCGCACGGGTGCGCAGCTCGTTGACCGTGTCTTCGTCGAACGATTCCATTTCCAGCATTTCCTGCAGCGGCACGTAGGCCACTTCTTCCAGGCTGGAGAAACCTTCGGCGATCAGGATGTCGGCGACTTCCTCGTCCACGTCGAGTTTCTCGACGAAGAGCTTGCGGATGGAGTCGCTTTCGACGGCCTGTTTCTGGGCCGATTCCTCGGCCGTCATGATGTTGATGCGCCAGCCCGTCAGGTCCGAGGCCAGGCGCACGTTCTGGCCGCCACGGCCGATGGCGATGGCAAGGTTTTCCTCGTCCACAACCACGTCCATGGCGTGCTTTTCTTCGTCCACGAAGATCGACTGCACGTTGGCCGGGGCCAGCGCACCGATCACGAACTGGGCCGGGTCTTCCGACCACAGCACGATGTCGACGCGCTCGCCGGCCAGTTCATTGGTCACCGCGGTGACGCGCGAACCGCGCACACCGACGCAGGTGCCGATCGGATCGACCCGCTTGTCGTGCGACAGCACGGCGATCTTGGCTCGCGAACCCGCGTCACGGGCGCAGCTCTTGATCTCCAGCAGGCCCTGCTCGATCTCGGGCACTTCCTGGCGGAACAGCTCGATCATGAAGTCCGGCGCCGAGCGAGACAGCATGATTTGCGGGCCGCGGGCCAGCGTGTCCACGCCCAGCATGAAGGCGCGCACGCGGTCGCCGGTGCGCAGGTTTTCCTTCGGGATCATCTCGCCGCGCTTCAGGCGACCTTCAACGCGGCCCGATTCGACAATGATGTCGCCCTTGTCCAGACGCTTGACGGTGCCGACGAAGATCTTCTCGCCGCGCGACAGAAAGTCGTTGAGCAGCTGCTCGCGCTCGGCGTCACGGATCTTCTGCAGGATGACCTGCTTGGCCGCCTGGGCGCCAATGCGGCCGATGGGCACGGACTCAATGGGTTCTTCGATGTAGTCGTCGACCTCGATGTCCGGAATCTGTTCCTGGGCTTCAAACAGCAGGATCTCGGCATCGGGCAGTTGCAGGCCGGCCTCGTTGGGCACGACGTGCCAGCGACGGAAAGTCTCGTAGACGCCGGTCTCGCGGTCGATGGCGACGCGGATGTCGACCTCGCCCTGATAGAGCTTCTTGGTGGCGGAGGCCAGGGCGGATTCGACCGCACCGAACACCACTTCACGGTCCACGCTCTTCTCACGCGAGATGGCGTCCACCAGCATCAGCAATTCACGATTCATTTCTTCTGACCTCCGAGATCTTGCGCCTCATCGACGGCAACCGTACCGTCCGCCGGGGTTGCCGCCCGACGGCTACGCCCCTTGAAACTCACTTCCGGCACCAGGCGTGCCTCGCGAATCTCATCGAGCGTGAAACCTAAAACCTGATCCGCCGCCTCCGGGGGGGCTTCACCCTTGGCCTGTGCCTTGGCCAGCTTCTTGGCCGCCGTCTTGGACAGCGGCTTGTCCGCGTCGGCCGCTTTCAGCACCAGACCCCAGGCCTGCCCCGCCTCGACCTGGGCGGCTTCGGCGTCCTGCGACATGCACAGCACGCCGCTGTATTTCTTGCGCCCCTGGAAAGGGTGCTTGAGTGCGATTTCGACCTGCTCGCCCACGAAACGCGCGAAATGCGCCGGGGTCTTGAGTGGGCGGTCCACGCCGGGCGAGGACACCTCGAGCCGGGCGTAATCCGCATCGATGGTCTCCAGCGCATACTGCAACTGGCGCGTCACCTTCTCGCAATCGTCCACGGTGACCAGGTCACCAGGCAGATCGTACGGCTGGTCGGGCAGTCGGTCGATGTAGACGCGCAGCAAGCCATGCGAACTGCGTTCGCAGTCCACCAGTTCGTAACCCAGACCGGTCACGGTGTCTTCAACGACTTTCAGCCAACTCATCCAATCAATCCGGCGACGATCGCACCCAATAAAAAAACGTCGAGCAAAAAAAATGGGCTGGAAGGATCCGCCCATTCGTGAACATCCACGAGACGAACTGCCCGCAAGCCCGGCAACGCTGTGCCATCCGCTCGGCCAACCCGGGCTTCCGCTGGAAACCCCGCTCACCTGCTAGACGACTCAGCCTACCCTGCGACTCCGGCACTTCGGCATCACAGCCCGACGCCCCTACCGCACCGCCGGCGCAGCCAGCAAGACGAAGAGGCCACATCAGGCAGCCAATCCCGCATTTTACTCCGAGGAAGACGCATGGGCAAGGCGCCACGGTGAAATTCCTGTTCCGCACCACGATGCATGCGAAAATCCGTTCATCGTTGAGCGGGTGGGCGTTGCTTCACCCCTTGTTTTTTTCATGGAGACCATATGGGCTTTCTCGCCGGCAAGCGCCTGCTGATCACCGGACTGCTGTCCAACCGTTCCATCGCCTACGGCATCGCCAAGGCCTGCAAGCGCGAAGGCGCCGAACTTGCCTTCAGCTATGTGGGCGAGCGCTTCAAGGACCGCATCACCGAGTTCGCCAAGGAGTTCGACTCGGAGCTGGTGTTCGACTGTGACGTGGCCAACGACGAGCAGATTGCGGCCCTGTTTGCCGACCTCTCCAAGGTCTGGCCCACATTCGACGGCTTCGTGCACTCCATCGGCTTTGCCCCTCGCGAAGCAATTGCCGGTGACTTCCTGGAAGGCCTGTCGCGCGAAGCGTTCCGCATTGCCCACGACATCTCGGCCTACAGCTTTCCGGCCATGGCCAAGGCGGCCCTGCCCTACCTGAATCCGAACGCTGCGCTGCTGACCCTGTCCTATCTGGGCGCCGAGCGCATCGTGCCGGCCTACAACACCATGGGTCTGGCGAAGGCCTCGCTGGAAGCCAGCGTGCGTTACACCGCCGCCAGCCTGGGCCCGAAGGGCATCCGCGTCAACGGGATTTCGGCCGGTCCGATCAAGACGCTCACCGCATCGGGCATCAAGGGCTTCGGCAAGATCCTGGATGTGGTGGAGCAGAACGCACCGCTGCGCCGCAACGTCACCATCGAGGACGTGGGCAACGTGGCGGCCTTCATGCTGTCGGACCTCGCGGCAGGTGTGACGGCCGAGATCACCTATGTGGACGCCGGCTTCAGCCAGGTCATGGGTGGCGTGACCGACGCTGCCTGACATCGAACCGTCCGCGCCCCTTTTGGGGCACGGATCCAGGCCGGCTGCATGCCGGCCTTTTTTTGTCCTGCGCCCGACACACGCCAGGCCTTCGGCCTTGATGCCAGTCAGCCCCGGGCAAGTCCCCGATGCCTGCATCTTGGAAGGGGCATGCGGGCGTCGCACAATGTGTTCAGCATCGTATGGATGGAGCACACATGGACGCCACTGAACTGAAGAACCTGCTGCAACGACTCAAGGGTGAGCTGGAAAGCGGCCAGACCGTTGCGCCGGAGTTGAAGTCCCTCCTGCAGGATCTGGACCGTGACATCCAGCAGGCCCTCGCCTCGTCGCCGGCCGGCGGGCCGGTCGCGACCGGCACGGCAGATGACGACGGGTCCCTCAACGCCCGCGCCCAGGCCATCGAGGCCCGGTTCGCCGCCGATCACCCCTATCTGGCCAGCACCCTGCGCGACATGCTCGACACGCTGGGCAAGATGGGGATCTGAGCGTCAGAACGGCCGTCGCGGCACGGCCGCGAGGAGCGTGCGCGTGTAGGGATGGGCTGGCTGCCCCAGCACCTGATCGGCCGTCCCCTGTTCCACCAGCCTGCCCTGCTGCATGACGGCAACCTGGTCGGCCAGGTAGCTCACCACACCCATGTTGTGCGTGATGAACAGCAGTCCCAGGCCGAGTTCAGCCTGCAGTTCACGAAGCAGGTTGAGAATCTGGGCCTGCACCGACACATCCAGCGCGGAGGTCGGCTCGTCACAAACCAGGACGCGCGGAGACACGGCGAGCGCGCGGGCAATGGCCAGACGCTGTCGCTGACCACCGGAAAACTCATGCGGAAAGCGCGGCAAGGCGTCGGCGCGCAGCCCCACCCGCCCCACCAGGTCCACGACCCGGTCGAGCCGCTCGGAGGCGGACCAGTCGGGGCGCAGGGTCTGCAAGCCTTCCTCCAGGATCTCACTGACGCGCATTCGGGGGTTCAGTGAGGCAAACGGGTCCTGGAACACCATCTGCACCTGCCGGCGGGCCTCATGGAGTGCGGCGCCCTCGAGCGCAAACAGATCCTGTCGCCCCTCGGCCTGATGCAACCAGGCTTGGCCCGACACGCGGATGCCGGCCTGACGCCTGAGAAGCTGGACGATGGCCCGACCGGTCGTGGTCTTGCCGCAGCCGGATTCACCGACCAGCGCCAGCGTCTGCCCGGCGCTCAGGCGGAATCCGACGTCGGAGACCGCCGGGACCTCGTGCGCTGCCCTGAAAAGTCCGCCCCCGGAGCGAAACGTCACGTGCAGGCCACACACCTCCAGCAAAAGCGGCGCAGCGACCTT
>JAJUHM010000193.1 GCA_029279925.1 Aquabacterium olei | reverse complement strand
GCATCGGCGCCCTCGACCACACAGCCCTTGCGCGGATAGATGTTGAACAGCCTGGCCGCGTTGGCCGAGGTCACCGCCACGAACTCCGAAGGCGTCAGGCGCCCGGTGTTCACGCCCTCGTCCCAGATCACGGCCAGCCGCTCCTCGATGCCGCCCGTGCCGTTCGGGATCTTGCTGAAGTCCAGCCGGCCCGCCGCCTTCTGCGCCGCACAGAAGGTGCAGTGGTCGGTCGCCGTGGTGTGCAGGTGACCGGCCTGCAGACCGCGCCACAGGGCGGCCTGGTGCTCGCGCGCGCGGAAGGGGGGGCTCATCACATGCGCCGCCGCCACGGTGAAGTCGGGGTGTCGGTACACGCTGTCGTCCACCACCAGGTGGCCGGCCAGCACCTCGCCATACACACGCTGGCCGCGGGCCCGCGCACGCGCAATGGCCTCGGCCGACTCGGCGCACGACACGTGCACCACATAGATCGGCACGTTGAGCACATCCGCAATGGCGATGGCGCGCTGGGCCGCCTCGGCCTCCACCGCGGGTGGCCGCGACAGCGGGTGCCCTTCCGGCCCGGTGATGCCCTTGGCCTTCATCTCCTGCTGCAGGAGGAAAACCAGTTCGCCGTTCTCGGCATGGACGGTCGGCATCGCGCCCAGCTCCAGCGCGCGACGGAAGCTGTTCACCAGCGTCTCGTCGTCGGCCATGATGGCGTTCTTGTACGCCATGAAGTGCTTGAAGCTGTTGACGCCCTCCTCGTGCACCAACGTGCCCATGTCGGCGCGCACGGACTCGTCCCACCACGTGATCGCCACGTGAAAGCTGTAGTCGGCCGCGGCCTTTTCGGCCCAGCCTCGCCACATGCGGTAGGCGTCCATCAGCGGCTGCTGGGGGTCGGGGATCACGAAGTCGATGATGCTCGTGGTGCCCCCGGCCAGCCCGGCCGCCGTGCCCGTGTAGAAGTCATCGGCCGTCACCGTGCCCATGAAGGGCAGCTGCATGTGGGTGTGCGGGTCGATGCCCCCGGGCATCACGTACTGCCCGCCCGCATCCACCACGGTGGCGCCGGGCGGTGCAGCGAGGTCTGCGCCGACGGCCTGGATGCGGCCGTCGACACACAGCACATCGGCCCGCTGCTCGCGGTCCGCGTTGACCACGGTGCCGCCCCGGATCAGGAAGGTGCTGGCGGTGTCGCTCATGGTGTGCTCCTTGCGAAAAGGTGAATCAGGCCAGGCACGATCAGGCCGTCGCGGCCATCGGGTTGTTCGGGTGGGCCGTCCAGTTCAGCGGCTCGGCCTTCACCGGCTCACCGGTGCGCTGGTCGATCTCGCCCGGCACCAGGTGGCGCAGCGTGATGCACTCCTCCACAGGGCAGACCGACACGCACAGGTTGCAGCCCACGCACTCCTCTTCCTTGACCTCGAAGTGGCGCACGCCATCCTTGATCGCGGTGATGGCCTGGTGCGAGGTGTCTTCGCACACCACATGGCAGCGCCCACACGAGATGCACTTGTCCTGGTCGATCACCGCCTTGGAGACGTGGTTCAGGTTCAGGAACTTCCAGTCGCTCACCGTGGGCACGGCGCGGCCCACCAGCTCATCGAGTGAGCGGATGCCCATCTCGTCCATGTAGTTGCTCAGCCCGTCGGTCAGGTCCTGCACGATCTTGAAGCCGTGCACCATGGCCGCCGTGCACACCTGCACCGTGCTGGCGCCCAGGGCGATGAAATCCAGCGCGTCACGCCAGGTGCTCACGCCGCCGATGCCCGAGATCGGCAGGCCGCGCGTTTCCGGCGTGCGCGCGATCTCGGCCACCATGTTCAGCGCGATGGGCTTGACCGCCGGCCCACAGTAGCCACCGTGCGAGCCCATGCCCGCTGTGCTGGGCACCATGGTCAGCGTGGCCGGGTCCACCCCCATGATGGAGTTGATCGTGTTGATCAGCGACACCGCGTCGGCCCCGCCGCGCTTGGCCGCCTGCGAGGGCTGGCGGATGTCGGTGATGTTGGGCGTGAGCTTGACGATCACCGGCATGCGCGAGTACTGCTTGCACCACGCCGTCACCATCTCGATGTACTCGGGCACCTGGCCCACCGCCGCGCCCATGCCACGCTCGCTCATGCCATGGGGGCAACCGAAGTTCAACTCGATGCCATCGGCCCCGGTGTCCTCCACCATGGGCAGGATGCGCTTCCACGAGGCCTCGTTGCACGGCACCATCAGCGAGACCACCATGGCCCGGTCCGGCCAGTCACGCTTGACCTGGCGGATCTCGTCGAGGTTGACCTGCAGCGGCCGGTCCGAGATCAGCTCGATGTTGTTGAAGCCCAGCACGCGCCGGTCGGGCGACAGCAGCGTGCTGTAGCGCGGCCCGCTGACGTTGACCACCGGCGGGTCCTCGCCCAGCGTCTTCCACACCACGCCGCCCCAGCCTGCTTCAAAGGCGCGGATGACGTTGTAGGCCTTGTCGGTCGGCGGCGCCGAGGCCAGCCAGAACGGGTTCGGGCTGTGGATGCCCACGAAGTTGCTGCTCAGGTCTGCCATGTTCAGGCCTCCGCTTGGAAAGATGCGTGGATGCTCAGGGCGGCCTGCTTGCCGTCCTCGACCGCTTCGACCGTCAGGTCGCGTCCGCCGGCGCGGCAGTCGCCGCCCGCCCAGACGCCCGGCAGCGACGTGCGCCCGTGGCCGTCGACCGACAGGCGCCCCTCCTGCAGGACCAGCCCGGCGTCGACCCACGGTGCGGCTTCGAACAACTGGCCAATGGCCTTGAGCACCATGTCGGCCGCCAGGTCGACGTGCCGCCCGGTGGGCTGAACACGTCCATCCTGCGGAGCCTGCTCCTGAAAGCGCACCCCGGTCACGTGGCCGCCTTCACCCAGCAGCATCTCCGGCGCCAGCCAGTGGCGGATCGTCACGCCGTGCGTCTGCGCCCATTCCTGCTCCACGCGCGACGCCGACATCGCCTCGGGCCCGCGGCGGTACACCATCGTGACCTCGTCGGCGCCCAGCAGCCTGGCCTGCACGGCCGCGTCCACCGCCGTCATGCCACCGCCGATCACCACCACGCGACGCCCCACCGGCAGCGTCGACAGGTCGGCCGTCTGGCGCAGCCGGGCGATGAAGGCCACGGCATCCTCGACACCGCTCAGTTCGGTCTCGCCGGGCAGCCCCAGTTGCCGCACGGCCCCGAGCCCCAGCCCCAGGAAGACGGCGCTGTGCGTCTTGCGCAGTTCGTCCAGATCGGCCGCCGTGCGCAGCGCCCAGCCCGTGCGCACCGTGATCCCGCCGATGCTCAGCAGCCAGGCGATCTCCCGCTGCGCGAAGTCGCCCGCCGTCTTGTAGCTGGCCAGTCCGTACTCGTTGAGGCCGCCAGCCTTGTCATGGGCGTCGTACACGGTCACGTCATGGCCCAGGCGGGCCAGCGTGTGCGCGCAGGCCAGGCCCGCGGGCCCGGCGCCCACCACCGCCACCTTGCGCCCCGTGGAGGGGGCACGCGTGAAGAGCGGCGCCACACCGTCCTGCATCACCGCGTCCACGGCATGGCGCTGCAGGCGGCCGATCTCGATGGGCTTGCCCTGCTGGGTGTTGCGCACACAGACCTGCTCGCACAGCTCCTCGGTGGGGCACACCCGCGCGCACATGCCCCCCAGCGGGTTGGCCTCCAGGATGGTCTTTGCCGCGCCCCGCAGGTTGCCATCGGCAATGCGGTGGATGAAGGTCGGCACGTCGATCCCGGTCGGGCACGCCGTCTGGCACGGCGCATCGTGGCAGTACAGGCAGCGCTCGGCCTCGATCACCGCCTGCATCGGCGTCAACGGGGGCGTTTCGGCGGCGCCGAAGCGTTCGGCATAGGCGGTCGCTGGCAGACGACCGGCCTGGACATCGGGACAGGGGCTCGCAGACACGGGGGGCTCCTTTGACTCAACATCCTGACCAATTGGTCAGGTTCTTGAGTCAGGTGTATGCGCAAACCGTGCCAGGGCCTTGCACCCCGCGGCTCCCTGCGTGCAAGGCCCCTGCGGTGATCTGACGCACCGCTCTCGGGCAAGCGACGCCCCCGACTGCGTCCATGCCGCACCAACGCAGCGCAAGGGGTGCACCACCACCGGCATGAAAAAAGGCGCTGCCGCCGGCAACGCCTTGTTCTCGGACCGGGAGGGCCCGACTGTCGCTTCGGTCGCCGAAGCGACCGGGCGCTCAGCCCTTGATCTGCTTGAGCAGCGTGTCCGCGTCGCTCACGGCGTAGCCACCGCCCTTCTCGTCGTTCAGCGCGGTCACGACGCCGTCCTTGACCAGCATCGAGTAGCGGCCCGAGCGCAGGCCCAATCCCTTGGCCGTCAGGTCCAGCACCAGACCGGTCGCCTTGGCGAACTCGGCGCTGCCGTCCGCCATGAAGCGCACCTTGCCGGCGGCCTTCAGCTCTCGGCCCCAGGCGCCCATCACAAAGGCATCGTTCACCGACACGCACCAGATCTCGTCCACGCCAGCGGCCTTGAACGCGTCGGCCTGGGCGATGTAGCCAGGCGCATGCTGAGCGGAGCAGGTCGGCGTGAAGGCACCCGGCAGACCAAAGATGGCGACCGTCTTGCCGGCCGTCTCCTTCTGCACGTCGAAGGCGTTGGGGCCCAGGCTGCAGCCATTGCCTTCGACCTCGATGTATTCGAACAGGGTGGCGGCAGGCAGCTTGTCACCGACTTGGATCATGGGACGGTCTCCGGATAAAGGGGGTGTTGCAATGAAAAAAACCGGCCGCCAGTATGACTGGCAGGCCGGTTTTCCGGGACGACACCAAGGTTTTGGCCCCGGTGTCATCGGGGCGATCCCGCCTCGCAGCGGGACCTTGCACGGTCTGAATCAGACAGCCGGTGCCTTCTCGACCAGGCGGGACACGACCCAGCTCTTGGTCTTGGACAGCGGACGGCTTTCCGTGATCTCGACGACGTCACCGAGCTTGAACTCGTTGTTTTCGTCGTGAGCGTGGTACTTGCGCGACTTGGCCACGATCTTGCAGTAGAGCTCGTGCTTGACACGGCGCTCGACGAGCACGGTCACGGTCTTGTTGCGGGCGTCAGAGACGACCTTGCCAACCAGGCTGCGAACCACTTTGGTTTGAGCTTCCGTCATTGGGCGGCTCCTTCCTTCTTCTTCTGAGCCAGGATCGTCTTGGCGCGAGCGATGTCGCGACGAGTCTTGCCCAGAGCAGAGGTGTCGTTGAGCTGCTGGGTCCCACGCTGCATGCGCAGGTTGAAGTGGGCCTTCAGCAGGTCCTTGATTTCGGTTTCCAGTGCGGCCACATCCTTGGCGCGCAGTTCAGAGGCTTTCGCCATGTCTTTCTCCTTGCGCGTCAAATCAGATGCCGAACTCGCGACCGACGAAGGTCGTGCTCAGCGGCAGCTTGGCGGCAGCCAGCTTGAACGCTTCGCGTGCGAGTTGCTCGGGCACACCCTGGATCTCGTAGAGCACCTTGCCGGGCGTGATTTCAGCCACGTAGTACTCGACGTTACCCTTGCCGTTACCCATACGGACTTCAGCCGGCTTGTTCGAGATCGGCTTGTCCGGGAAGATGCGGATGAAGATCCGGCCACCGCGCTTCACGTGACGCGAGATGGCACGACGGGCCGCTTCGATCTGGCGAGCGGTGATGCGACCACGCTCGGTCGCCTTCAGGCCGAAATCGCCGAAGGACACGTCGGCGCCACGGGTGGCGACACCCGTGTTGCGGCCTTTGTGCTCCTTGCGGAACTTGCGACGATTAGGTTGCAGCATGTTTATTCTCCTTTCGCTTCGGCAGCCGGAGCAGCCTTGCGAACGCGGGCACCGGCGCCAGCGGCGGCAGCCTTGTCGCTGCCGTCAGCCGGAGCGCCATCGGCGCGCGGGGCACCACGGCCGGCACCACCACGCGGACCACGACGGTCATTCGGGCGGTCGCCACGGGGGCCACGGCGGTTGCGACGGTCGTCTTCGCGGTCGTCACCCTTGAGCACCGGAGCCTCGCCATTGGCCAGGCGGTCGCCACGGTAGACCCAGACCTTCACACCGATCACACCGTAGGTGGTGTGCGCTTCGGAGAAGCCGTAGTCGATGTCGGCCTTGAGGGTGTGCAGAGGCACGCGGCCTTCGCGATACCACTCGGTACGGGCGATTTCGATGCCGTTCAGACGGCCGGCGGACATGATCTTGATGCCCTGGGCGCCCAGACGCATCGCGTTCTGCATCGCGCGCTTCATGGCGCGACGGAACATGATGCGCTTTTCCAGCTGCTGCGTGATCGAGTCGGCGATCAGCTGAGCATCGACTTCCGGCTTGCGGACTTCTTCGATGTTCACCGACACCGGCACGTTCAGGCGCTTGGCCAGCTCGACCTTCAGGTTTTCGATGTCTTCGCCCTTCTTGCCGATCACCACGCCCGGACGGGCCGAGTAGACGGTGATACGGGCGTTCTTGGCCGGGCGCTCAATGACCACGCGGCCAACGGACGCGTGCGCCAGCTTC
>JAJUHM010000192.1 GCA_029279925.1 Aquabacterium olei | reverse complement strand
GCTCCTTCTCGTCGTGCCCGCCGGTGATGCCGAAGCTGCCGCGCGCGCGCCCGAGCGCGTCGAGCTCGTCGATGAAGATGATCGCCGGTGCCTTCTTTCTCGCCTGCTCGAAGAGGTCGCGCACCCGCGCCGCGCCCACGCCGACGAACATCTCGACGAAGTCGGAACCGGAGATCGAGAAGAAGGGCACCTTGGCTTCGCCGGCGATGGACTTGGCCAGCAGCGTCTTGCCGGTGCCCGGAGGGCCGACCATCAGCACGCCGCGGGGGATACGGCCGCCCAACTTCTGGAACTTCTGCGGGTCGCGCAGGAAGTCGACGAGTTCCTTGACCTCTTCCTTGGCTTCGTCGCAGCCGGCGACGTCAGCGAAGGTGATGTTGTTGTTGTTCTCGTCGAGCATCCGGGCCTTGCTCTTGCCGAAGCTGAAGGCCCCGCCCTTGCCGCCGCCCTGCATCTGGCGCATGAAGTAGATCCACACGCCGATCAGAAGCAGCATCGGGCCCCAGGACACGAGCAGGCTCATGATGAGCGACGGCTCCTCGCGGGGCTTGACGTCGAACTTCACACCGCTGTTGATCAGGTCACCGACCAGGCCGCGATCCAGGTAGGTGGCCGTGCTGCGGATGCGCTTGTCATCGGTGGTGATGGCGATGATCTCGGTGCCACCGCCCCCTTCCTGCAGCGTCACGCTCTTGATGCGCTTGGCCCGAACCTCTTCAAGGAAGTCGGAGTAGCCGATCTGGCTGCCTCCGGTGGTGGCACGGTCGAACTGCTTGAACACGGTGAACAACACCAGCGCCACAACCAGCCAGACAGCAATTTTGGAGAACCATTGATTGTTCACCGCGGCTCCTTCAACCCGAACTCATCCGCCAGACGCGGCGCGGGATGCGCCAGCCCATCATGACGACTGCGAAGACCGGCGACGGGTGCTTGACAAAGCGTCCGACACGCGATCTGCGCTGAACATGGGGATGATTCTAGACGAGTCAAGTGGGGGCCTGCAGAACGCTATCCCCTGTGAAACCCCGGTTTTCCTTGATTTGAAGAGCCTCATCAACAAATTCAATGGACTTGCTGCATCGCAGCATGTCAGGAAGCGCCCTTCAAACCGATGCCGACGAGGAAGGTTTCGGCCGATTTGTCCCGGGAAGCCTTCGGTTTGATGGGTTTGACGACGCGGAAATGAGCTCGGAACAGTTCGACAAGTTGGCTGTACCCGCTGCCATGAAAAACTTTGCAAACGAGTGCACCGTCGCGTTTCAGGTGGTCCTGGGCGAAGTCGATCGCCAACTCGATGAGGTGGCCGATGCGCGCGCTGTCCGATGATTCGATGCCGCTGAGGTTCGGCGCCATGTCCGACACCACCACATCGACCGGGCGGCCGCCGACGGCCTCCCGCAGCTGCGCCAGCACGTCGTCCTCGCGGAAGTCGCCCTGGATGAACTGCACGCCTTCAATGGGCTCGAACTCGAGCAGGTCCAGCGCGATGATCGCGCCGTTGAGTGCCCCCACAGCCGCCCCGCCCTGCCCGCTATCCTTGGGTGCAAACTTGCGCCGCACGTACTGACTCCAGGCGCCGGGCGCTGCCCCCAGGTCCACCACGAGTTGCCCCGGATGGATCAGGTGAAGGGCCTCGTCGATTTCCTTGAGCTTGAAAGCCGCACGAGAGCGGTAGCCCTCTTTTTGCGCCATGCGGACGTAAGGATCGTTCACATGGTCATTCAGCCAGGCCTTGTTGACCTTTTTGCTTTTGGTTTTGACTTTCATGGCTCGATAATAGAGGGATGCCTGCAATTGAACTGAACACCACGGAGCGACGCGCCCTTCGCGCGGACGCCCACCACCTCGACCCGGTCGTGATGATCGGGGGCGACGGCCTGACGGCGGCCGTCCTCAAGGAAGCCGATTCTGCGCTCAACGCCCACGGTCTGATCAAGGTCCGCGTCTTGGGCGATGACCGTGCCGCCCGCGAGGCGCTGTTTGCCCAGTTGTGCGATCAACTGAGCGCCGCACCCGTCCAGCACATCGGCAAGCTGCTGGTGCTGTGGCGCCCCCAGCCCGAAAAAGCGCCCAAGGAAGACACCGGATCTCGCAACGCGGCACCGCGCGAGGTCAAGATCCTGAAGTTCTCGAAGAGCGGCACGCGCCGCCCCGAGATCAAGAAGGTTCAGGTGATGGGCAACCAGCGCGTCACGGCCGGCGGCCTGATCAAGCGCGCCAAAAAGCGCCTCACCAGCAAGAAGAAGACGGGCTGAGGCAGGAGAACACGATCCTGCCCGCACACTGAACGCCGCCTCCGGGCGGCGTTGTCATGTCAGCTGGATGCGGTGATCGCACTGGCCGACCGCGGCGCCGTGCCTGTCACTCGCCATGCCAGCACGACCACGCACGCCGTCTTGATCCAGTACAGCGTGGCCGACAGGCCGTGCAAGGCGCCGAACGACAGCGCCGTGCGCTCACCAGCCTTGGCGGCTTCGATCATGGGGTGCAGCGCGAATTGCCCGAAGATCGTCAGGAACAGGGCCGCCAACATCAGCAGCAGGTTGCCCGTCATGACGGAGCCGGTCTGCCCCTCTTCAGCCAGGGCACGCACGCGGCGCCGCTCCAGGACGTACAGCACGACGGCGATCAGCAGGCTCACGCGCGCCTCGACCGCGAAAATCCGCCCGGCTCCGAGCCCCGCGGTGGCGCGATCCAGCACGGAAAACAGGCTGGGCGCCGACAGCCCACCCACACCCAGCAACAGGCCGGCCCAGATGCCAGCCAGGGCCACCTGAAAACGCTGCGTCGTCATGCGGAGCCGGCTCAGATGTAGCGAACTTCGATGACTTCGTAGTTGCGCACACCGCCCGGGGCCTGCACAGCTGCCACGTCACCGGCTTCCTTGCCGATCAGGGCGCGGGCAATGGGCGAGCTGATCGAGATCAGGCCCAGCTTGAGGTCGGCCTCGTCGTCGCCGACGATCTGGTAGGTCACCTGCTCGCCCGAATCCTCTTCCTCAAGGTCGACGGTCGAGCCGAACACCACGCGACCACCGGCGTCCAGTTCGGACGGGTCGATGATCTGTGCGGCCGACAGCTTGCCTTCGATTTCCTTGATGCGGCCTTCGATGAAGCCCTGCTTGTCCTTGGCGGCGTCGTACTCGGCGTTTTCGGACAGGTCACCCTGGGCACGGGCCTCGGCAATGGCCACGACCACGGCCGGGCGCTCGACGTGCTTGAGGCGGTGCAGCTCTTCCTTCAACTTCTCTGCGCCGCGCTTGGTGATGGGGATGGTCGACATGCTGTCTCTCTCGGTGGTCGGTGGGCAACCTGAGATCAGGGCCTCTGAAATGAACCGAGCCGCGCCCCGGATGCCATCGGCAGATGGTGGCCAGGCGCGGCCCGCATGGAAAAGCAAGACCACGCCCGCTTGCGCGGACGCGGCCTGGAGCTGCAGTTTAGTGCAGTTTGGCGTGCAGCTCCTGCACCGAATAGACCTTCAGGTCGTCCTGGTGCTTGAGCGCCTCAACGGCCGCCTCGCAGCCCGCCATGGTGGTGTAGTACGTGACCCGGTTGGCCAGTGCGGCGGTGCGGATGCTGCGCGAGTCGGCGATCGCCGTGCGTGTCTCGTCCACGGTGGTGAACACGAGCTGGATCTCGCCGGCCTTGATGGCGTCCGCGATGTGCGGGCGGCCGTCCTTGACCTTGTTCACCGGCTTGACAGGCACGCCGGCGGCGGCGATGGCCGCTGCCGTGCCCTTGGTCGCCACGACACCGAAGCCCAGGGCCACCAGGTCCTTGGCCACGGCCACGGCACGGTCCTTGTCGCCGTCCTTGACCGAGATGCACACCGTGCCCTTGGTCGGCAGACGCGAACCGGCGCCCAGCTGCGACTTCAGCATGGCTTCGCCGAAGGTCTCGCCCACGCCCATGACTTCACCGGTCGAACGCATTTCGGGGCCGAGGACGGGGTCCACACCCGGGAACTTGTTGAACGGGAAAACGGCTTCCTTGACGCTGTAGTACGACGGCACCACTTCGCGCGGGGCCTTGCCATCCGGCGACTTCTGGCTCGACAGCTTCTGGCCGGCCATGCAGCGCGCGGCGATCTTGGCCAGCGGCTGACCCGTGGCCTTCGACACGTACGGCACCGTGCGCGAGGCGCGCGGGTTCACTTCCAGCACGTAGACCGTCGCAGCGTCCAGACCCTTGGTCACATCGCCCTGGATGGCGAACTGCACGTTCATCAGGCCCACCACGTTCAGGGCCTTGGCCATCAGCGCAGTCTGGCGACGCAGTTCGTCCTGGATCTCGGCCGACAGCGTGTAGGGAGGCAGCGAGCAGGCTGAGTCACCGGAGTGCACGCCAGCCTGTTCGATGTGCTCCATGATGCCGCCGATCATCGTGTCGGTGCCATCGCTGATGCAGTCGACGTCGACTTCGACCGCGTCGTTCAGGAAGCGGTCCAGCAGCACCGGCGACTTCTCGGAGACGCGCACGGCTTCGCGCATGTAGCGCTCGAGGTCCTTGTCGCCGTGGACGATTTCCATGGCGCGGCCACCCAGCACGTACGAGGGGCGCACCACCAGCGGGTAGCCGATCTCGTTGGCCAGCTTGATCGCGTCGTCTTCGTTGCGGGCCGTCCGGTTGGGCGGCTGCTTGAGACCCAGCTTGTGCAGCAGGGCCTGGAAGCGTTCGCGGTCTTCGGCGATGTCGATGGAGTCCGGCGTGGTGCCGATGATGGGCACGCCGTTGGCTTCCAGGTCAAGCGCGAGCTTCAGCGGGGTCTGACCGCCGTATTGCACGATCACGCCGACCGGCTTTTCCTTGGCCACGATTTCCAGCACGTCTTCGAGCGTCACGGGCTCGAAGTACAGGCGGTCGGAGGTGTCGTAGTCGGTCGAGACGGTCTCGGGGTTGCAGTTGACCATGATGGTCTCGTAGCCGTCTTCGCGCATGGCGAGGGCAGCATGGACGCAGCAGTAGTCGAACTCGATGCCCTGGCCGATGCGGTTCGGGCCACCGCCCAGCACCATGATCTTCTTCTTGTCCGTCGGCGCAGCTTCGCACTCGCCACCTTCGGACTCGTAGCACGAGTACATGTAGGCGGTTTGCGTTTCAAACTCGGCTGCGCACGTGTCCACGCGCTTGTAGACCGGACGCACGTTCAGGGCGTGACGGGCCTTGCGCACGGCGTGCTGGTCGGTGCCCAGCAGCTTGGCCAGACGGCGGTCCGAGAAGCCCTTTTGCTTCAGGTAACGCATTTCAGCGGCCGTCAGCGACTCGAGCTTGCGGGCCTTGACCTGCTCTTCGGTCTTGATGATGTCTTCGATCTGGGCGAGGAACCAGGGGTCGATCTTGGTTTCTTCAAAGACCTCGTCCAGGCTCATGCCCAGGCGGAAGGCGTCACCCAGGAACAGGATGCGCTCGGGGCCGGCAGTGCCGATTTCCTCGACCACTTCGTCCTTGTCGGTGCTGCGCTCGCTCAGGCCGTCGATGCCGGTCTCCAGACCACGCAAGGCCTTCTGGAAGGACTCCTGGAAGGTGCGACCCATGGCCATCACCTCACCCACCGACTTCATCTGAGTGGTCAGACGGTTGTCGGCAGCAGGGAACTTCTCGAAGGCGAAACGCGGGATCTTGGTGACCACGTAGTCGATCGAAGGCTCAAACGAAGCCGGGGTGGCACCGCCGGTGATGTCGTTCTTCAACTCGTCGAGGGTGAAGCCCACGGCCAGCTTGGCCGCGATCTTGGCGATCGGGAAGCCGGTGGCCTTGGACGCCAGGGCCGACGAACGCGACACGCGGGGGTTCATTTCGATCACGATCATCCGGCCGTTGTCCGGATTGATCGAGAACTGCACGTTGGAGCCACCGGTTTCCACGCCGATTTCGCGCAGGATGGCGATGGAGGCGTTGCGCAGCAGCTGGTACTCGCGGTCGGTCAGGGTCTGCGCCGGGGCCACGGTGATGGAGTCACCGGTGTGGATGCCCATTGGGTCCAGGTTCTCGATCGAGCAGACGATGATGGCGTTGTCCGCTTTGTCGCGAACCACTTCCATTTCGTACTCTTTCCACCCGATCAGCGATTCTTCGATCAGCAGTTCCTTGGTCGGAGACAGGTCCAGACCACGCTTGCAGATCTCTTCGAACTCTTCAGGGTTGTAGGCAATGCCACCGCCCGTGCCACCCAAGGTGAAGCTGGGACGGATCACCATCGGGAAGCCGGAGCCGCCGATGTCGGCCTGGATGCGCTTTTGCACCGCCCAGGCTTCTTCCATCGAGTGAGCAATGCCCGACTTGGCGGAATCCAGACCGATCTTGGTCATGGCTTCCTTGAACTTCTGACGGTCTTCGGCCTTCTCGATCGCGTGCTCGTTGGCACCGATCATCTCGACCTTGTACTTGTCGAGCACACCATTCTTGTGCAGATCCAGGGCGCAGTTCAGTGCAGTCTGACCACCCATGGTGGGCAGGATCGCATCCGGACGCTCCTTGGCGATGAT
>JAJUHM010000191.1 GCA_029279925.1 Aquabacterium olei | reverse complement strand
GTGCAGCGTCTTCACCATCGTCTTGAACTCGCCGAGCGTCCCCGTCGCGCTGTAGCGCATCTCGGGCGCCAGAAACGCCAGGGTGTTGTAGCCCCAGTGGTTGCGCTTGCCGAGCTGGACGAGCCGGTGATCGTCGACAAAGGCTTGCACGGGCAGCAGTTCCACCGCGGTCACGCCCAGGGCCTTCAGGTGTCGCACCACGGGTGCGCTGGCGAGCCCCGCGTACGTGCCTCGGATGTCCGGAGGCAGTTCCGGGTGGGTCTGCGTGTAGCCCTTCACATGCAGTTCGCAGATCACGGTGTCCCGCCAGGGCGTGCGCAGGGGCGTGTCACCTTCCCAGTCGTAACGCGGGTCCACGACGGCGGATTTCGGGATCAGGCCGGCGTTGTCCTCACCGTTGAACGAGAGGTCGACATCGTCATCCGCAAGGTCGTAGGCGTAATGCGCAGACGACCACGTGAGCGCACCGCGCAAGGCCTTGGCATAGGGGTCGACCAGCAACTTGGCCGGGTTGAATCGCAGCCCGAGTTCGGGCGCGTAAGGGCCGTGAACCCGCCACCCGTACAGCAGCCCTGGGCCAGCCTCGGGCAGATAGCCATGCCAGATGTGACCATGACGCCGGGGCAGGGTGAAGGTGGCAAAGGCCTCCGAGTCCTCAGCCTCCCGGAACAGGCACAGTTCGACCCGCTCGGCCGTGCTGCTGAACAGGGCGAAGTTGACGCCCGCGCCATCCCAGGTGGCGCCAAGCGGCGAAGGGTGGCCGCCCAGCAGCATGCGCGCGCTCATGGTCGCGGCAGCCGCGTGGCGCGGAAGGCAAGCGGCAGTCGAGGGTGGAGAGGGCCGAAGCGGGTCATCGCAGCCCATGGGCAAAGCCTGTGCCCGCGAATCACATCGGGAAGACGCCTTCTTCCAATGCCTTGCGCGCCATCAGGAAGGCCGCCGCGTTCCAGCTCTGACCGGCCATGCCGCCAGGGGCCAGGGTTCGCCCGTGGAACCACTCGGTAAACCGCCACCCTTCGAGACGGTTGACGCACGCAAGTTTTACAAGCTCGTCACGCGCTGTGTCTTTGCGCCCGAGGCTGAGCAGGGCAAGGATGAAGAAGCCGCCGATGAAAGGCCAGATGCCGCCGTTGTGGTACTGGTCAGGGTGGTTCTGTTTGTGGCGGGCCATGTAGGCGCGCCACAGGTCGTGTTCCCGCGTGATCGGGGTGGTGACCGACCGGATGGGGTAGGGCTCGTGCACCCCGGCTCCCAGCAGCGTCTTCATCAGCTCCCGCGCCATGGGGTCTCCCCTCAGCACGTACAGCACCGCCAGGACATTGCCGAACACGTCGCCTTCGTCACCCACGAAGGACAGGTTCACGAAGCTGAGGTACAGGCCCTTGTTGCGCTGCCCGCGCCGGGCGTAGTGCTGCAGCAGACGGCCGCGTCGGTACTCCGGCAGGTCGCTCTGGAAGGGGTTGAACAGGTGGTTGAAGTGGTAGTGGGTCTGGTCCAGTGCCGGCAGATCGTAGAGGTCTTTCACCCGGTGCCACAAGGCGTTCGTGTACAGCACGAAGCCTGAGCGGGGCATGATGTCGGCCCAATCGCTCGCTTCGTTCTGCTGCAGGAGAAAGAAGCGTTGATGCTCCTGCGCCTGCAGCCAGACGATGGCCTTGTCGATCTGCGAGCGCCAGCGGCCGAAGACGCCGGGCATGGTCGAGTGTCTTTGCACATGGGCCACCGCAATCAGCCACCACAGCGTTGCGTCGACGCAGCCCAGGTACCAGAAGTCGGCGTCGTGGCCCAGCGGGTCGACGTACTTCGGGATCTGGCCGTTTGGCGCCTGCGCCCGCGCCAAGGCGTCCAGGCTGTCGATGGCGCCCTGTTCAAGGGGCGGGATGCCGCTGCCCGCCATGGCCAGCACGCAGATGGCGGCGTCGCGGCCGAACACGCGCGTGTAGCTGCGGCTTTCTGCCGCCTTGGAGCGGCTGGCGGCCAGGATGCCGGACGGGGTCAGGTTGTCCTTCAACAGGTTGATGGAGGCGCGTGTACAGGCCTCCAGCAGCTCGTTGGCCGCCTCGCCTTCCGGCACATCGAGATCGATGCCCGGGCTCGCAATCTTGAGCACGCTGCTCACATCGCCTCCCTCGCCGCCAGTTGCAGCAGACCCGACAGCGGGATGTCCACCCAGTCAGGCCGGCTGTGCAGCTCATAGCGCAGTTCGTACAGCGCTTTCTCGAGCTCGAACAGCGTGAGCAAGGCGGCCTCGTGCTCGGCCAGGCGGACAGTGGGGTCGCCGGTGTCGGGGGCATCGGCGTCTGTGCCGGCCGGGGCGCCCGTGTAGCCCGCCAGGAAGGCGCGGCGCACCTGCTGTTCCCAGGTGTCGGCCACCGTCATCATGAGGCTGCGTTCCTCCGGCGAATGGGCCGCAGCCCTCAGGACCACCATGCGCGCATAGCTGAAGGACCTGAGCATGCCCGCCACGTCGAGCCAGGGTGGCTGCTTGGCACGGCGCTCCTCCAGGGGCCGCGCCGGCTCGCCCTCGAAGTCGATGATGACGAAGTCGTTCGCGGTCACCAGCACCTGTCCCAGGTGGTAGTCGCCGTGACAACGGATGCGGTGTGATCCCTGCTGCAACCTGACAGGCCGGTCGATCAGGGAAGAGAAGGCCTCGCGGAGGTCGATCACGGCCTGAGCCTGCCCTTGTGCCTCGGTGGGCAGGGTGGCCAACCTGCTGACGAGGAGGTCCAGCGTGCTTTCCAGGTCGTCCTGCACCCGTCGGCGGACCCGGTTCAGATCGCTTTCGGTCAGGGGCTCGGGCTGGAACAAGGGGTCGTCCGAGGCGGTGGACAAGGCTGCGTGCAGTTCGGCCGTTCGCCGTCCCAGCGTGCGCATCAGGCTCAGAAAGCCCCCGTGGACGTCCTCGGGTTCGGGCTCGGCCCGCGTGCGCGCGCGCTCCATATGGCGTTCCAGGTAGCCGGCGGTGTAGGCCCACCCGTCTCCCTGGTTGCTGACATAGCCCTGTGCGATGGCCAGCGGTCGGATGGTGCCATCCCGTGATTCGTGCGTCAGAAGGCCCAGAACAGGCACCACGTGCGGGAAGCGTGCCACCTCCGTCAGAAAACGCCCGATCTCGTACTCGAGGCTCGGCCCGGGGCGCACGGCGCGATATCCCTTGAGGAACAGCGTTTCGTCCATCGTCACGACGGTGTTGCTGCTCTGGCCAAGTGGCTTGCTCACGGGCAGGCTGTCGAGACGGTCCTCCAGCACCTCGTGGAAGACGGCGCTGGCCTCGAATCGCAAGGTGCCCTGTGCGGTTTCCACGCTGAGCTGCTCGCCCATGGCCCGCACCAACGCACGGCAGAAATCGGCATCCGAGAAGGCGTCCGCCATCACCCCGACCTGCGCATGCTGGCGGGTTCGCGCCAGAGCCATCATCGCGAGGGTGCGTGTGCGCTCGTCCTCTTCTTCCTCCCAGGCCTTGGCCAGCGGCATGAAGTAGGTCACCTCGTCGCCGCCGGGGGATACGTCGATCAGCGTGAGCAGCCAGCTGAGTTTCGCGTCGCCCCACATCAGGTGATCGCGCAGGGTGGCGCGCTCGATGGGCTGCCCCTTGGCGGCATACCAGCGCTGGGCCTCGATGTGCAGTGGCAGCACCTGTTCTTCGAGCTGGGCCCGGGTCTTGAGGGCCAGTGCCGAGCGCCAGGGCACGACGGCGTCCGGAAAGAAGCTGCGCCAGCCGTCGAACAGCACGAGCACCGGGACGTCTTCCATGGGAACATGCTCCTCGTGCCAGCTGGGGGCGCCGGCGTCCTTGTCCAGCCTGAACCAGTAGAAGCCGTGCGCGGCAATCGTCAGCAGGTAGGGCAACTCACCGATCGGGGGAAACAGGGTGCGGCCCAGCAGCTCGACGGGCACCCGGCCCTTGTAGCGCGAAAGGTTGAGCTCGACCGGCTGGGCCGAGCGCGCCAGGTTGGCCACGCACAGGATGGCGTCATCCTCGTACTCGCGCAGGTAGGCCAGGATCTTGGGGTTGCCCGGCTTCAGGAAGGTGAGTGTGCCGCGGCCGAAGGCGTGGCTGGACTGCCGTACCGCCAGCATGCGCCGCATCCAGTTGAGCAGCGAAGACGGGTCGCGCAGCTGTGATTCGACGTTGACGGCCTGGTAGCCATACACCGCGTCCATGATGGGGGGCAGGTACAGCTTCTGCGGGTCGGCACGCGAGAACCCGGCGTTGCGGTCGGGGCTCCACTGCATCGGGGTGCGCACGCCGTTGCGGTCACCGAGATACACGTTATCGCCCATCCCGATCTCATCGCCGTAGTAGATGATGGGCGAGCCCGGCATCGACAGCAGCAGGCTGTTCATCAGCTTGATGGTGTCGAGGTTGTTCTCCATCAACGGGGCCAGACGCCGGCGGATGCCCAGGTTGATGCGCGCCCGAGGATCGGCCGCATAGGTGTTGTACATGTAGTCGCGCTCCTTGCTGGTCACCATCTCGAGCGTGAGCTCGTCGTGGTTGCGCAAGAAGATCGTCCACTGGCAGCTGTCCGGAATGGCGGGCGTCTGCCGCATGATCTCGACCACCGGGAAGCGGTTTTCCTGCGCGATGGCCATGTACATGCGCGGCATCAGCGGGAAGTGATAGGCCGCATGGCACTCGTCGCCATCGCCGAAGTAATCGCGCACGTCTTCGGGCCACTGGTTGGCCTCAGCCAGCAGGAAGCGGTTCTGATACTGGCTGTCGATGGCGGCGCGCAGCTGCTTGATGATGGCGTGGGTCTCGGGCAGGTTCTCGTTGTTGGTGCCTTCGCGCTCGACCAGATAAGGAATGGCATCGAGCCGGAAGCCATCGACCCCGAGGTCCAGCCAGAAGCGCATGGTCTTGAACACCGCCTCGAGCACCAGCGGGTTGTCGAAGTTGAGATCAGGCTGGTGGCTGAAGAAACGGTGCCAGTAATAGGCGTTGGCCACCGGGTCCCAGGTCCAGTTGGAAACCTCGGTGTCGGTGAAGATGATCCGGGTGCCCTGGTAGCGCTGGTTGGTGTCGCTCCAGACATAGAAGTCGCGCTCGGGCGATCCTGGGGGGGCTCGGCGCGCGGCCTGGAACCACGGGTGCTGATCCGAGGTGTGGTTGATCACCAGCTCGGTGATCACCTTGAGACCACGCTTGTGCACCTCGTCCAGCATGAGCTTGAAGTCGTCCAGCGAGCCGTAGCTCGGGTGGATCTCTTCATAGCTGCTGATGTCATAGCCATCGTCGCGCAGCGGCGACGGGTAGAAGGGCATCAGCCAGATCGCGTTGACGCCCAGGTCCTTGATGTAGTCCAGCCGGGCCGTGACGCCCTTGAAATCACCGATGCCATCGTCGTCGGCGTCAAAGAAGGCCTTGACGTTGAGCTGGTAGATGACCGCATCCTTGTACCAGAGAGCCTCGTCATTGCGGGGCACCGTGGCGCCTTGAGCGGCCTCTTCCAGTTGCGGGGTGTCGGGCGTGAGCATGGTCATGGCTCCAGCAGGGGCTGCTCGGTCGGGGTTGCCGGCGGGCTCGCCGTGGCACCGGCCCGCTGGAGGACAAACACATGGGCCGGTGTGTGGGCGGGATCCAGGATGACGAAGTTGTGGGCACCCCGCCAGGTGTAGTGCTGGTCATTCAGGGCGTCGGCAAGGTCATACGGGACTTCGGCGTGCAGGGCCAGGCATTCCAGGTCCAGCGTCACCCATCCGGATTGCGCGTACTGAGGGTCGAGGTTCAGAACCACGATGAGCGTGTCTTCGCCTTCCCTGGCCTGGCGCGACCAGACCAGCAGCTGCGGGTTGTCGCTTTCGTGAAAGTGCAGCCGGTCCAGCGACTGCAGCGCAAGGTGGGCGCGCCGCAGCCGGTTCAGCCGGGCGATGAGGCCGGCCAGGCTGTCCGGGCGCTCCACACTCAGCGCTCCCCATTGGCGAATCTGGTACTTCTCGGAGTCCAGGTACTCCTCGCTGCCCGGGCCTCGCGGTCGGTTTTCCATCAACTCGTACGTTGGCCCATAGATGCCATAGCTCGGGCACAGCAGGGCGGCCAGCACCAGGCGCAACGCGAACACCGGGCGCCCCTGATGATGGAACTGGGCGTGAAAGATGTCCGGTGTGTTGGGCCACACATTGGGCCGGAAGTAATGTCGACCTGGCCCGTGCGCCAATTCTTCGAAGTAGGCACGCAACTCTTGTGCGGTCTGCCGCCACGTGAAGTAGGTGTAAGACTGGCTGAACCCCAGCTTGGCCAGGCGGTGCATCACCTTGGGGCGGGTGAAGGCCTCGGACAGCAGGATGACGTCCGGATGCTGAGCCTTCACCTGGGTGATGGCCCACTCCCAGAACGCGAAGGGCTTGGTATGGGGGTTGTCGACGCGGAAGACGCGCACACCCAAGGCAATCCAGAAATCGAGCACCGAGCGCAGTTCCTGCCACAAGGCGGGCCAGTCGCTGGTCTCGAAATCGAAGGGGTAGATGTCCTGGTACTTCTTGGGCGGGTTCTCGG
>JAJUHM010000190.1 GCA_029279925.1 Aquabacterium olei | reverse complement strand
TCGCGCTGGCCACGGCCGATGGGCACCATCGAGTCGATCGACTTGATGCCGGTCTGCAGCGGCTGGTCCACCGATTGACGGGCGATCACGCCGGGGGCGATCTTCTCGATGGGAGAAGACAGCTTGGCGTTGATCGGGCCCTTGCCGTCGATGGGCTGACCCAGGGCGTTCACCACACGGCCGACCAGCTCGGGGCCGACGGGCACTTCCAGAATGCGGCCCGTGCACTTGACGGTGTCGCCTTCGGAGATGTGCTCGTACTCGCCCAGGATCACGGCACCGACGGAGTCACGCTCCAGGTTCAGAGCCAGACCGAAGGTGGGCACGCCAGCGGCGTTGGCGGGGAACTCGAGCATTTCGCCTTGCATCGCATCGGACAGGCCGTGGATGCGCACGATGCCGTCGGTCACGGAGATGACGGTACCCTGGTTGCGAATGTCGGCAGCCGCGCCGAGACCTTCGATGCGGCTCTTGATCAGTTCGGAAATTTCTGCGGGATTCAATTGCATTGCTTAGCTCCCAGTCTGGTCAAGGGCTGCACCTTGGCAAACCTCGTTGACGACAACCGGCAGCCATCCCGAAGGGACAACCACCGGCAGGGTTGAGCGACTATTCTTGGTTGAGGTCGGGCTCCGGATCACGCCAGGAGGGCCGACTTCATGCGTTCCAGACGGGCCTTGACGGAGGTGTCGAGCACCTCGTCGCCGACCACGACGCGCACACCACCGATGAGGTCGGGATCGACCTGCACCTTGGCTTCCAGCTTGCGGCCGAAGCGCTTCTCGAGCGGCACCACGATCTCGGACACCTGGGCGTCCGAGATGGGGAAGGCGCTGACGATGCGGGCTTCGGACACGCCCTGGCGGGCTTGCACGAGGGCTTGGAACTGCTCGGCCATCAGCGGCAGGGCCGCCAGACGACCGTTCTCCAGAACGGTACGCAGGAAGTTGGCCACGACCGGCGCGAGAGCCACCTTGGCAGCCTCGGTGATCACGCCGAACACATGGTCCTGCGTGACACGGGGGTTGTCGGCGAAGCTCTGCAGGGCAGCGTCGCTGGCGACCTGACCCAGGGCAGCAACTTGCGCCACCCAGGCGGATTGCTCCGCTTCGGGCGTGGCCTTGAACAGCGCTTCGGCGTAAGGACGGGCGATGGTGGCAAGCTCGGCCATGATCACAGCTCCGACTTCAGGCGGCTCAGCAGGTCGGCATGGACCTCGGCTGACACCTCACGACGCAGAATCTGCTCGGCACCCTTGACGGCCAGACCGGCGACCTGCTCACGCAGGGCCTCACAGGCTTGCACAGCCAGCTGATCGGCTTCCGACTTTGCGTCGGCCACGATCTTGGCGGCTTCTTGCGAAGCGCGCTGCTTGGCTTCCTCAACGATGGCTGCGGCACGCTTTTCAGCGTCAGCCAGTCGTTGAGCGATTTCGTCGCGGGATTGGGCGAGCTGTTCCTGGACGCTCTTGTTGGCGTTCGCCAGCTCCAGCTTGGCCTTGTCGGCAGCAGCCAGACCGTCGGCGATCTTGCTTGCGCGCTCATCGAGCGCCTTCGTGATCGGCGGCCACACGAACTTCATCGTGAACCACCAGAGGATCCCGAAGACCACGATCTGCGCGAACAACGTTGCGTTCAGATTCACGGCTCGGACCTTTCTCGGTTAAATGGAATGTTCAGTCGAGAAGGGACCGATTACTTGGCCAGAGCGGCGATGAACGGGTTCGCGAAGGCGAACAGCATGGCGATACCGACACCGATCAGGAAGGCGGCGTCGATCAGACCGGCCAGCAGGAACATCTTGGTCTGCAGTTCGTTCATCAGTTCGGGCTGACGAGCGGTGGCTTCGAAGTACTTGCCGCCCATCAGAGCGATACCGATACAGGCACCGATAGCGCCCAGGGCGATGATCAGACCACAAGCCAGAGCGACGTTTGCCAACACCAGTTCCATGATTGCTCCTAAAGAAAGTAAGGTTGGTTTAGAGAAAAAAGGGAGGGACGATTTGTGAAACCTGATCAGTGACCTTCGTGGGCCTGACCGATGTACACCAGGGTCAACATCATGAAGATGAACGCTTGCAGCGCAATGATCAGGATGTGGAAGATGGCCCAAGCCGAACCGGCCAGGATGTGCAGCAGCCAGAGGCCCGCACCGCCCGCGGAGAGGGTCGTGCCCACCGCGGCGCCCAGCAGGGCGATCAGCATGAACACCAGTTCACCTGCGTACATGTTGCCCCACAGCCGCATGCCGTGGGAGATGGTCTTGGCGCCGAACTCGACGAGGTTCAGGAAGAAGTTCGGGATCAGCAGCAGGATGGTGCCGACCGGGCCGTGCGCGTGGAACGGGGCCGTGAACAGCTCCTTGATCCAGCCGCCGACGCCCTTGATCTTCATGTTGTAGTACAGGCAGATCAGCAGCACGGAAATCGACATGCCCAGCGTGATGGACAGGTCAGCGGTCGGCACGACGCGCATGTAGGCGTGGTGCGGGTCGTGGCCGGCCGCAGCGTAGACGCCTTCCCAGATGCGGGGCAGCAGGTCAACCGGCAGCAGGTCCATTGCGTTCATGAAGAAGATCCACACGAACACGGTCAGGGCAGCGGGGGCCACGGCCTTGCGCGAGGTGGCGTTGTGCACGATGCCCTTGGCCTGCGTGTCGACCAGCTCAACCAGGAGTTCGACAAAAGCCTGGAAGCGACCGGGCACACCGGAGGTGGCCTTGCTGGCAGCCTTCCACAGCAGGAAGACACCCAGCGCGCCCATCACCACCGACCAGAACACGGAGTCGATGTTGATGTAGGACCAGTCGACGATGGCCTGGGCCTCGGACTTGTTCTGCAGGTGACGGAGGTGGTGCCCGATGTACTCGGGTGCAGTGAGCGCGTGTTCAGCGGCGTGAGCTTCGGCGGACATCGGCAGTTCTCGTTAAACAGATTTCTTTGCGCGACCCCGCCCCATGAGCAGGATCACTCCAATCACTTTCAGGCACACCACCAGGGTCACCAGCATGGCCGCCCAGTCAAGCGGGCGAAGCAGCACGGGCGCCAGCGCGAGCATCGCGCCACTCAACCCGAGCTTGAGCAGCTCCCACACGAGGAGCGCTCCCACACTGCGTCCTGCGCCCCGCCCGAAGACCCCCCGCGCCATCAGGGCGTTGGGTATCACGACCACCGCGCCGCCATACAGGGCGGACACGGCGGAAGCCGGGCTTTGCGCGAGAACACCCCAGACCAGCGCGACCAGCACCGCCGCCACCGCCTGCCAGGCCAGAATCTGCCAGACAGACATCGACGGGTGCTTGGCGACAAGGGCTTGCGCCTCTTCTCGCGTCAGCGGCCGGACGGGGGGATCGGTGTCCTTGGACCAATCGGAATCGTCGAAGTCCTGTTGCGGTGCATGCTGACCTCCCGGCTTGTGACTCTGAGGTGGCTGCATGACGACTCGCTCGGCGCATTCAACCCGCTGACGGCCTGACCGACATCCTGGATCTGACAGGACGCACGGGCCACGCGCGACAACGGCGACAGTGGTGCAAAACACCGACCCTGGCGTCGGCAAAACCAAAAGATTATACGCGGTTACCCGAAGCCAGACCAAGCCCCCGGCACTGTACTGAGTTGACACATCCCCCAGCTGCGGGCAGACCGATGTGGCGCGGCCGGGACGGCGCGCGACGCGCTTCATCACATGCCCCCTCATGTCGGGGACACCCAAGGGCAAGCCCGGTGACGTGCACGGTGAGCGCTCGGCATCCTTTGTTTAACGGGTCTCGAGCACCCGCCCTCTTCAGCAGTCCCGCCTCGGCCCGCATCAGAACGGGCCACGGTTTTCGCCCGGAGTCCGCGATGTCTTCTCCTGCCGCCCAAGACAAGGTCAGCACGTTCTTCAGGCCGATTTCGGCTGTCACGGTCACGCACATCCGTCAGATGTACGACCTGTACGCGGGCTTCTACGAGAACACGTCGCTCGATGTCTTTCTGAATGACCTGAGCAAGAAGTCCGGCGTGATCCTGGTGACGCGCAAGGCCGACGACCGGGTCGTGGGCTTTTCGACGCAGACCTTCTTCGACATCCGCGTGGACGGCAAGCGCGTGCGGGGCATCTTCAGCGGCGACACGATCGTCGACCCGGCCTACTGGGGCAACAACGCGCTGGCCAACACCTTCTACCGACGGCTGGTGATCGAGCGCATCAAGCACCCCTTCGTGCCCTTCTACTGGTTCCTGATCTCCAAGGGCTACAAGACCTATCTGCTGCTGACCAACAACTTCTACAACTACTACCCGAATGTGCGCGGCCGCGACGAGAAGTACCGCCGCATCACCGAGGCCTACTGCGAGCAGCTGTTCCCGCAGTACTTCGACCGCGAGAAGATGCTGCTGGACTTCGGCGACGATTACGTGCGACTGAAAGGCGACGTGGCCGACATCACGCCGGAACTCAAGGCCGCCAACCCGCACATCGCGTTCTTCGAGAAGGTGAACCCGACGTGGCGGCGAGGCACCGAGGTGCCGTGCATCGGCGCCTGCGATTACGAGAGCCTGTTCCGCTCGATCGTCGATGTGCCGTGGAAGTGGATCCGCAAGCACCTGCTGGGCACGCACCGGCCTGCCGGGCTGGACGTGGCCGACAAGCCGAACCGCAGCGTGGTGTGGCAGGACGCGGACACCGACAGCATGGGTCAGGGCCGCGCCTCGTGAGCATGGCCCGTGGGACCCGGCTGGGGCACCGGCTGCTGAAGTCGCTGGTCGAACCAGGCCGGGCGCGTTTCGCCCGGCATCAGGGTGAACTGGAGTCGGTGCAGCGCGCCCGGCTCGCGCGCTGGCTTGCCGCCGCCGCACGGTCGCCCGAGGGGCAGCGGGTCGGCATCCGGGCCGACTGGTCGTGGGAAGAGTTCACGCGGCAGATGCCGGTGACCGACTACTCGCACTATGCGGAGGCCCTCAGGCTGCAACGTCAGCGCCGGCAGGCGCACCTGATCGACTCCCCGGTCATGCGCTACCAGCCGACCAGCGGGTCCACCTCGGCGGTGAAGTGGATCCCGTACACCAAGCTGTTTCTGGACGAACTGGATCAGGTGATCACCGCCTGGGTCGGCGACCTCTACCGCCAGTTTCCGCACCAGGGCCGTGGCACCCACTATTGGTCGCTGTCATGGATTCCGACAGCACTGCGGGGCGAGACCGCCGGCGACATCAACGACGACATGAAGATGCTGTCGTGGGGCAAGCGGGTGCTGGCCTACATGACGCAAGCGGCCCCACAGGAGATCGCGCTGGCAGAGACCTCGGACGACTCGCTGTTTGCGACCGCGGCCTGGCTCGCGTCGGATGCCTCGCTGGGCTTTCTGTCGGTGTGGAGCCCCACGTTCGGCATAGGACTGCTGGAGCAGATGGGGGCGTGGCGGATGGAACTGGCCGAGGTGCTGAGGCGCGGCGATTGGGGAGCGCGCACGCCCCGCATGGCCGGCGTGCCCTGCCCGCGGGCGCCGCATGCGGCGGACCTGCTGTCGAACTGGGATGGTCGCCCGGACGGGGCTTTTTTCCGCGCCCTCTGGCCTCGGCTGGCGGTGCTCAGCGCCTGGGACACGGCCGCGGCAGCCCCCTGGGCTCGCAGGCTGCACGCCATGCTGCCGCACGCGGCCTTTCAGGGCAAGGGACTGTGGGCCACCGAAGGCGTCGTGACCTTTCCCTTCGCGGGGCGCTACCCGCTGGCCTACACCAGCCATGCCTATGAGTTCGAGGACGCCCACGACGGCCGCGTCCTGGCGCCTTGGCAGTTGCGCACGGGCCAGGAGGTCATTCCCTTGCTGACCACCGGCAGCGGCTTTGCACGCTACCGCATGAGCGATGTGCTCCGGGTGGAGTCCCCGCTGGGCGAGGTGCCCTGCTTCACCTTTCTGGGCCGCAACGACGGCGTGGACCTGGTCGGCGAAAAGACGAGTGCCCAGACGGCACAGGCTGTTCAGGACGGTTTGCGGATGGACGGGGCGCTGCCGGTGACGCTGTTGGCGCTCGATGAAGCGGCACGCCGCCAGCCGGGCTATGTGCTGCTCGTCGAGTGCGATGCCACACGCGCCCGCGGCCCGCTGGAGCGGGATCTGGCCCGGCAGGTGGAAGCCGCCCTGCAGGCGAACTTCCATTACAAGCTGGCCCGCGAGCTGGGGCAATTGCAGCCCGCCGCCTGCGTTGCCCTGCCCGACATGCGTGCCCTGTACCTCGATCAGTGCCGTGAGCGCGGAATGATCGAGGGCAACATCAAGATCGAGCCGCTGCGGCACTGGACGGGCCCGGCCCCGAGCGTGCTGCGTGACGCCCTGGACGGCTGCGCGCTGTCCGCTGCCTGACTCCCATCGCCTCTCATTCAGCAAGCAGTTCCCATGGCCATCTCCATCCGCATCGGCACCCGGGCCGACTCACCGCGCATGCAGGACAAGTTCTACAGGTTGGCCCAGCGCGGCCACGGCTACAGGTCTTAAGAGCTATCGTCTGAAATCAAGACACGGCTGTCACTCTGGTGAGACGTG
>JAJUHM010000189.1 GCA_029279925.1 Aquabacterium olei | reverse complement strand
GACCCGCCAACTGCAAATCGAAACCAAGCGGCAGCGCCGCCAGGAGTCATCGAGAAATGATCACGACTATCCTTGTCGCGCTCGCGCTGGGCGCTTTCACCCTCTACACCTTCGCGGGCGCGCATCCAGTTGAAGTTGCCCTTGACGGTGTTGATTTCACCGTTGTGGGCGACCATGCGGTACGGGTGAGCCAGCGGCCACTCGGGGAAGGTGTTGGTCGAGAAGCGCTGGTGCACCAGGGCCAGGGCCGACACCACGCGCTCGTCGCGCAGGTCGATGTAGTACTTGCCGACCTGGTCGGCCAGCAGCAGGCCCTTGTAGATGATGGTGCGGCACGACATGCTGGGCACGTAGTACTCGCTGCTGTGCGTCAGGTTCAGGCTCTGGATCTTGCTGGAGGCCGTCTTGCGGATGACGTACAGCTTGCGCTCGAGCGCATCGGGCACCAGGATGTCCGGACCACGACCCACGAAGACCTGACGGATGACGGGCTCTTTTTCGCGCACCAGCGGCGACATGGGCATGTCGCGATCGACCGGCACGTCACGCCAGCCCAGCAGCACCTGGCCTTCGGCCTTGATGGCGCGCTCGAGCTCTTGTTCGCAGGCCTGACGCGAGGCGCTTTCCTTGGGCAGGAAGATCATGCCGACGCCGTACTCGCCGGGCGGAGGCAGCTCGACGCCCTGCTTGGCCATCTCGGCACGGTAGAACTCGTCGGGGATCTGGATCAGCAGACCGGCGCCGTCGCCCATCAGCGGATCGGCACCCACGGCACCCCGGTGGTCGATGTTTTCCAGGATCTTCAGGCCCTGCTGCACGATGCTGTGCGCCTTCTGGCCCTTGATGTGCGCCACGAAACCGACGCCGCAGGCGTCGTGCTCGGCGTTGGCATACAGGCCGTGCTCAGCGGCTGCCTGGATTTCTTGGGCAGTGGCCGTGAGGTTCACGGCAGCGTCGGTGGGGAACGAGGTTCCCGAAGTCGCCTGAGGCATGTGGGCGCTCCAGTAGTGAGTGTGAGAAAACACGGGGAAACGCGAGGATACCCCGAGGACACCCCCTGCACAAGCAAAAATAAATAGGGTCAGACCACAATTAAGCCGCGCACCAACACGGAGCGAAAAATAAATAGGGTCAGATCAAAAAGGCCCGTCAGACTGTGACGTCGACCTTGCGCGGTCGTCCACGGGGGCGCGGCCGGACCGGACGCCCCGCCAACTGCGCCAGCGCGCCCGCGCCGCGCTCGTCAGTGAGTGCCCACCCCTTGTGCGTGGCGTCGGCAAATTGCTGCACGGCCTCGGCGCTGAGCCCCTCCGCCAGTTGCAGGCGCCACGCCGCCTCGCGCTCGAACGGCGTGTTCCCCAGCGCCCAGAACAAGGCATGGTCGGAGACGAGGGGGTCGGTGCGCAGGCCCAGGTGGTGGGCGGCGCTGCTCCAGGGATCGTCCTGCTCGCGCTGCACCAATCCAGCGCGCACGGCGTGCTGCTCCACGAAGCGCATCGCGGGCAGCAAGAACTGCGCCGGATCGAGCACTGTCGCCCGGAAACGGCCCGACCACAGGCTGCCCTGCCGCGCGTGCCGCCGGTTGAAGGCCGCGACATAGCGGCGGCCCAGCGCCTGCATGGTGAGACTCAGGCTGTCATCTCGCGCGGGGGTGGCCAGCAGGTGCAGATGGTCGGCGCACACGGCGTAGGCGTGGATGGCCAGACCGTGCAGGCGCGCGGCATCTCGCAGTGCCGCCAGCAAGGCCTGGCGGTCGGTGTCGTCGCGGGCAAGGAACTGGCCTTCGTGCACGCGCTGCACAACCAGATGAGGCCATCCCGCCACTTCGAGGCGAGGCAAGCGAGCCATGCGGGGAAGCGCCCTGTGGGACGCCGGCAAGTTGATCTGTCCCCATTATCCGCCATGTCGCACCACACCACCTCGGCCCCCATTCATGGGGTTCATACGGATGTTTGAGGACTTCCCCGCGTGTGCAACGCGGGGAAGGTGCATACGCTCGGTACACGGGGCTCGTTGCACACCGCGCATGCGCCCCCCCTCGTCGTTGTCTGTTCAGGAGTCCGGGCTGCATGGCCGCACTGTCTTCCCCTTCGCTTCCCGCGGTGGCTGCGGCCCACCTGTCTGCCTGGCTGGCACCGCTGGGCGTGAGCGCATCGGCGTTCGACGACAGCCTGGCGCTGCTCAATCCCTTGTGGACCGTGCATCGCCTGCACGCACGCGTTGTGCACCGCCGCGCCGAGACCGCCAGCGCAACGACCTTCGAGTTGCAGGCAGGCCCGGCGTTTCACGGGCTGCTGCCAGGGCACCATGTGATGGTCGGGGTGGACATCAACGGAACCCGCCACCGGCGCGCCTATTCGCCCCGGGCGGCGCCGGGCTCGCCGGGCCGCTTCGCCATCACGGTGCAGCGCCAGCCGGCCGGCCTGGTGTCCAACCACCTGCACGACCACGTTCAGGTGGGCCACCACCTCGAGGTGGGGCTGCCCGCCGGCACGTTCACGCTGCCGGTCACCACACCGCCTCGCGTGCTGCTCATCGGGGGCGGCAGCGGCATCACCCCGCTGATGGCCATGCTTCAGCATCTGCACGAGCACGCGCCGGCCACCCGGGTGACGCTGATCTACTTTGCCCGCAGCCGCGCCGAGCGCATCTTCGCGGCACAGCTCGAAGGCCTGGCGCGCAGTTGGCCGGCCTTTCGTTATGTGCCTGTCGACTCGCATGCGAACACGGCGCCCGCGGGCAGCGGCCAAGCCGGCTCCGCGCCTGTGCTGGACGACGCACTGCTGGCCCGCACGGCGCCCGACTGGGCCCGCACACCGACCTGGTGCTGCGGCCCGACCCCGCTGATGGCCACTGCACGAGCGCTGTGGCAGCAGGCGGGTCAGGCCGGACTGCTGCGGCTCGAAGCCTTCGCGGTGACCCGGCCGGATGGCGACCCGCATGCGCGCCATGCGGTCTCGCTCAGGCGCGCCGCGCACACGGCCCGCTTCGATGCAGCCGGACACCACACCCTGCTCGAGGCGGGCGAACAGGCCGGGCTGACGCTCAAACACGGCTGCCGGCAAGGCATCTGCCACGAGTGCACCTGCCGACTGCACCGGGGCACCGTGCGCGATCTTCAGCACGGCACGCTGCTGGCCGGCGAGGGGCAAACGATCCGCCTGTGCGTCAGCAGTGCCCTGACCGACCTTGAACTGGAATCACTGGGCTGACGCCCTGGTGCCCCGTATGACCCGGACCTCCACCATGCCCTCCTCCACCGTGCAGATCGGCCCCCGCAACCAGGCCGAGATGGACGCGTTCCAGCGCGAGCTGGATGCCATCGGCAACGACACCCGCCGCACCCTGGGCGAACGCGACGCCCGCTACATCCGCCAGATCCTGAAGCTGGTCCGCCTGACCGAGCTGGCCGGCCGCGCCTTGCTGGCGTGCGGCCCGTTTCCGCCCACGTGGCTGCTGGGCGCCGCCTTGCTGGGCATCAGCAAGATCATCGACAACATGGAGCTGGGCCACAACGTGATGCACGGCCAGTTCAACTTCATGAACGACCCGCGCTTCCAGGGGGACACGTTCGACTGGGACAACACCTGCCCGAAGGAAGAATGGCGGCACTCGCACAACTACGCCCACCACACCTGGACGAACGTGATCGGCAAGGACCGCGACTTCGGGTACGGGCTGCTGCGGCTGTCCAGCGATCTGCGCTGGAGCTGGCTGCATCCATTCCAGCTGCTTCTGACGCTGTTGTTGGCCGCTTTCTTCCAGTGGTTCGTGGCCATCCACGACCTCCAGATGGACAAGGTGGTGATCGGCCGCAAGAAGTGGTCCGAGTGTCGGCCGCAGTGGCTGCTGGTGCGCGCCAAGATGTGGCGCGTCGTCCGGCGGGACTATCTGGCCTGGCCGCTGGTAGGGGCAGGCATCGGGGCCGTGGTGGCGGGCGACGCCCTGGGCTTTGGACTGGCCGTCATGGCCGGCAACGCCGTGGCGAACCTGATCCGCAACCTCTGGGCCTGGGCCATCATTTTCTGCGGGCACTTCACGGATGAGATCTACACCTTCACCCGCGAGTCGGTCGAAGGAGAAACGAAAGGCCAGTGGTACCTGCGCCAGATCCTGGGCTCGAGCAACATCAGCGGGGGGCCGCTGCTCCACCTGATGAGCGGCAACCTCTCCCACCAGGTCGAGCACCACCTGTACCCCGACATCCCGGCCAACCGCTATGCCGAGATGGCCCCGCGCGTGCGCGAGGTCTGCGCCCGGTATGGCGTGCCGTATCACACCGGAAGCTTTGTCAGGCAGCTGGGTACCGTGCTGGCCCGCATTGCCCGCTACAGCCTGCCCGGCGGCTCGCAGCGGGCCGTGCACCTGGCACTGGAGCCGGTCGCGCCCGAGCGTGCCTGAACCACGGCGCAGTGTGACAGGACGCACACCACGCCGCCACGATGCGGAACAAGCCCGGCCCAGCCGGGCTTTTTTCTGGCTGGCAAACAACCCGCTTTGCCTCCCTTGGGCCCGCCGTTGTCAGGTTTTTTCCGACACGGCGTGCAGGCGGGAGCCGACGTGCCTTACAGGCGGGCTCCTATTCAGAAAACCGGGCCGGGTCACCAGAATCCATTCCATGCCGACACCGATCGGCGAAACAAGCCCCGCAAGCCCGCCTTCCAGAACCTTTAGGAGTCCGACATGAACACCGAGCAAGTCCTGATGGAGATCCGCGAAGCCAACCTGCAGTACCTGATGCTGGCACAAAGCCTCATCCGCGCAGACCGCGAGCAGGCCCTCTTCCGCCTCGGCATCTCGGACGAAACGGCCTCGCTGCTGGCTCTGCTGACCCCGGCACAGGTGCTGAAGATGGCCTCGAGCAACACCCTGATCTGCCGCATGCGGGTGGACGACGACCTGGTGTGGGCCCTGCTGACCAACCATGGCAAGGGCCAGGCCAACGACGCCGTCAGCCGCCTGCACGCCTCCATCCTGATGGCCGGCCGCCACCAGGAAGCCGCCTGACCCCCTCGGTTCCAACCACCGTTTTCAGCCTGCGAGGACTGCCATGCGCAACAAGAGCCTGCTGACCGAAGCCAAGCAGATCGACCGTGCCGTCACCCTGATCAAGCTGGGGGCCCGCCTGCAGGTGCTGGAATCGGAAACGGACCTGTCGTACGAGCGCCTGCTGCGCTTGTACAAGGAAGTCTCGGGCAAGTCGCCCTCCAAGGGCCAGCTGCCGTTCTCGACCGACTGGTTCATGACCTGGCAGCCCAACATCCACGCCAGCCTGTTCCTGAACATCCACGAGTATCTGAACAAGGCCGCCGAGATGGACGACATCGACGCCGTCATCAAGGCCTACCAGCTCTATCTGGAGCAGACCGAATCTCAGGGGCTGGAGCCCATGCTGTCCGTCACCCGGGCCTGGCGCCTGGTGAAGTTCGTGGACACCGGCATGCTCAGCCTCACCCGCTGCACGCGCTGCAGCGGCCACTTCGTGACCCACCCCCACGAGATCGCACGCCACTTCGTCTGCGGGCTGTGCAACCCCCCGGCGCGCGCTGGCAAGGGCAAGGCCGCCGGCGGCATCCAGATGCACTGACCGATGCCGGCGGGCTCAAGTCCCGTGCAGCACCGCCGATATCCGGACAGGATGGCCTGCACACGGCCCCTCCTGCTTGTCTCCTCTCGGCACGGACAAGGATGGACGTGCTCTTGGCGGGCCCCGCGTCGGGCCCGCCTTTTTGCTTGGTGCGCCGGCCCGCGCTTGCCACCAGGTGAAACCTGAGCGGGATAAGCGGCGGGAGTGCGGCGCTGTTCACGGCATCGGCCGCCATCCCGCTGACCGAAGATGCCGACACGACCAGTACCTGACCCACCACCATGTTCCCAATCATCGGTTACGTCGTCTGCTTCGGCTGCATCTTCGGCGCCTACATCATCCACGGCGGCAACATGCAGGTGATCATTCACGCCCTGCCCACGGAAATGATGGCCATTCTGGGCGGCGCCATGGGGGCCTTCGTGGTGAACAACCAGCCCAAGGTCCTCAAGGCCACGGGCGGCGCGCTGGGAGCCTGTTTCAAGGGGTCGAAGTACACCAAGGATCGCTACATGGAGCTGATGGCCATGCTCTACGAGATCCTGCAGAAGGTGCGCAAGGAAGGCCTGATGTCCATCGAAAAGGACGTCGAGGACCCGCACAACTCGGCCCTGTTCCAGAAGTACCCCAATGTCGGCCATGACCACCATGTGGTGGAGTTCATCACCGACTACCTGCGCATGATGGTCTCGGGCAACCTCAACGCCCACGAAATCGAGACCCTGATGGACAACGAGATCGACACCCACCACCACGAGGGCCATGCCCCTTGCGCGGCGGTGGCGCGTCTGGCCGGTGCGCTGCCGGCCTTCGGCATCGTGGCCGCCGTGCTGGGTGTGGTCAACACCATGGGCTCGGTGGGCCAGCCGCCCGCCGTGCTGGGCGGCATGATCGCCTCCGCGCTGGTGGGCACCTTCCTCGGCATTCTGCTGGCCTACGGCGTGGTGGAGCCCCTGGCCGGTCTGATGGAGCAGAAGCTCGACGAAGGCACCAAAGAGTTCCAGGCGGTCAAGACCGTGCT
>JAJUHM010000188.1 GCA_029279925.1 Aquabacterium olei | reverse complement strand
GAGCATCAGGATGACGCCCTGTGCGGCCACCTGGTCCACCAACTGGCTGCCCAGCACACCGTGCACTGGCGCCTCGAGGCGCAGACCGGCCGCACCACCGCCGACACCCTGGCACACCTGCGCACGCTCGCCCCGCAACCGGCCGATGCGGTGCTGGTGTCGCTCGGGGTGAACGACGTGACGGCCGGCCTGCACACCGCCACCTGGCTGGCGCAGCAGGCCGAACTCGTGACGCAGCTGCGCACCCTGTGCGGCACACCACGGATCTGGCTGACGGCGGTGCCGCCCGTGGGCCACTTTCCCGCGCTGCCGCAGCCGCTGCGCGCCTATCTGGGGGCCCAGGCACGCCGCTTCAACCGTGCGCTCGCGCGCTGGTCTGCATCCCTGCCCGACGTCCATGTGCTGGACCCCGGCCTGCCACTCGATACGGCCTTGATGGCCTCGGACGGCTTTCACCCGGGCCCGGCCGCACACCGCGCATGGGCCCATGCGGCGGCGCAGGCCATCCGCGACGCCGGATTCAGCGCAGGCCGACCACCACGCCCAACGCCACCAGCACCGGCGTCAGCAGCGTGAGCGCCACATTGCGGCCCAGCGTGGGCAGCAGATCCTGTGGCGCGTCGGCATGCTTCACCGCGCCCCGCCACACCTGCCAGGCCAGCGGTGCCGTGAGCAGCCCTGCCAGCGCGGCAACCGGCAGCCTCCCGGCCAGCACCAGGCCGACCACCAAGGCGTAAGCCAGCCCACTCTGCAACCCGACCAGGTGAGCACAGCGTGCGCGCCCGATCTGCATGGGCAAGGTGAGGCGGCCCACGGACCGATCGGCGTCCACATCGGGAAACTGGTTGAGCAACAGAAGGTTGTTGACCAGGAAGAACGACACCATCGGCAGCCACCAGGCCGCCGCCGGCGCCTGCACGCCCACCAGGACCGACACCGTGCCCCAGCCCATCAGCGGCCCGAACCCCAGGCCCGGCGCCATCAGGCACCACCACGGGTGGCGCGTGATCCACGGGGTATAGGCCGCAGCCAGCGCCAGGCCAGCAAGGCCGACCGGCAACAGCACGGGCCAGGCAGCTGCATGGCGCGCCAGCAACCCCACGCCGATCAGCGCGGCCAGCGCCAGACAACCGACCCCCATGCGCCAGGCCAGCGGCGCCAGCGCCGGATGCGCCGGCAAGGCACCGCTGCCACCACTGAAAGGCGTGCGCTGGGTCAGCAGGTCCAGGCCCGATTGGAAATCATGGTGCTCGTTGAGCGCGTTGACACCGACGTGCGCGGCCAGTGCCCCCAGTAAAACCGCCGCCGCGTCCACCAGCGACAGGCTCATCCCCTGAGCCTGTGCAGCCAACAAACAGCCCGCCATGGTCAAAGCCAGACAGGCCGGGGTCAACAGCAGAAATGGCAATCTGGCCGGTCCCCACCAGGGCAGGCTGTCCGTCACGGATTCCGTCACACGGCCCCCTTGGCCTCAGCGCGGCGCGGCGCCTTCGCCCGCGTGCGCATCCCCGGCGGCGTCGTCCAGCCAGAGGCGGCGCCAGCCAGCATGTCCCAACCGCTGCAGGGTCGCCATGTTGGTTTCATAGATGTCGGCCGCATCGGGAAACGCTGCCACGGCCTGCTCGATGCTGCTTTCGCGCAGCAGATGCAGCGTGGGATACGGCGCGCGGTTGGTGAAGTTCTCGATGTCGTCCGGCTCACTGTCGGCGAACTGGTAATCCGGATGGAAGCTGGCCACCTGCAGCTCGCCGTCCAGTTCCATCTCTTCCACGATGGCGTCGGCCACGTCCAGGAAGTCGTTGAAATCCAGGAAGTCGGCCAGCACACGGGGGTGCATCAGCAGGGTCGTCTCCACCTCCTCGGGGTCGGCGTCCCGCAGCAGGGCCAGCTCGGCCATCAGCACCTCGGCCAGCGCTTCGGGCGTCGCGGCATCGGTCACCACGTAACGGATCTGCTGCTTGACGTGGACCGCCTTGGCAAACGGGCACAGGTTGAGGCCGATGACGGCCTTCTCCAGCCAGGTGCGCGTGGCGGCCACCACGGCATCCGCGTCGGTCGCGCGCGTGGAATCAGTAGGGGTATGAGGCATGTGGCATTCTCACATGCATGCCTGTCGTCCAACCCACCTTGCGTGAGCTCGCCACGCTGTTTCCGCACACCGGCCGCCTCGAGGCCGTCTACCTGCGCCCCCAGCGCCTGGCGCCTGTGTTGGCGGTCGACACCGCAACGGCCCTCGTCGGCCGCGGCCTGCAAGGCGATCGCAGCGCCGCCCGGACACCCTCTCGCGTTGAAGGTGGCAAGCGACAGGTCACCCTGATCCAGGCCGAGCACCTCCCCGTGATTGCCGCGCTGATCAGGCAGCCCCAAGTGGACCCGGCCCTGCTTCGGCGCAACCTCGTGGTCAGCGGCCTGAACCTGCAGGCGGCCCGCAGCCTGTTCAAGGACAGCCCGCTGCGTCTGCACATCGGGCCCGAGGTCGTGCTCGAGCTGACCGGCCCATGCGACCCGTGCTCGCGCATGGAAGCGCTGCTCGGCCCTGGCGGCTACAACGCCATGCGCGGACACGGCGGCATGACGGCCCGCGTGGTGCAAGGCGGCCTTCTGAAGCGGGGCGACGCCGTGAGCTGCGCCCCGCCGGCGTGATGAACGGCGCGGACGAGCGGCGCGGATGAGCGGCCCCTTACACTGCTGACCTCCCCTCCTGTCCCGACACCGCAGTTTCTGCCGGCGACACGCGCCGGCCCAACCCCATGAGCTGGCACGGCCACCTGACCCTGGATTACCGCCTTGATGGCGACCGCACCACCGCGCTGGACCGGCACGACGGACCGCTGCGCGTCCTGCAACGGCTCTATCCGGAAGGCCCGCGCATCTGCCACCACGTGCTGGTGCACCCGCCTGGCGGCATCGTCGGAGGCGACGTACTCGACATCGAGGCCAACCTGACGGCCGGCACCCACGCGCTGATCACCACGCCCGGTGCCACCCGCTTCTACCGCAGCACCGGGCCGGAGGCCGTCCAGTCCCTGGTGGCCCGTGTGGCCGATGGCGCCCGGCTGGAATGGCTGCCACTGGAAACCATCGCCTACCGCAGCAGCGTGGCCACCAACCGGATGCGTTTCGAACTGGCACCCGGCGCCGAGATGATCGGGTGGGACGTCCTGGCCCTGGGCCTGCCTGCCGCGGGCGAAGCATTCGAGAACGGCGCCTCCACCGTAGACAGCCGCTACACGCAGGAGATCGAGCTGCCGGGCATCTGGCTCGAGCGCGGCACGGTGCGCGCCAGCGACCAGACCCTGCTCGACAGCCCGCTGGGCTGGGCGGGGCAGCGCGTGATGGGGACCATCTGGTTCGCATCCGGGGCCGCCTTGCCCCGGGACCGGCGGGACGGGCTGCTCGAAGTCGCCCGCGCGGCGGCCGTGAACCACCCCTTGTCACCCACCGCCGGCGCCACCAGCCCGCATGCCGAGGTGGTCGTACTGCGCGTGCTCGGCCCCCGGGTCGAGCCCGTCATGGGGCTCCTCACCGCGGTCTGGTCCGGCTGGCGACAGCACGCCTGGGACCTGTCGTCCGCGCCCCCCCGCATCTGGCGGACCTGACCTTCAGGCAAGGGGCCCTCCCCCTTCCGGATGGGCAACCTCACCCTGTGCCCCCTCCGGTGAGGGGCTATCATCGCCGATCAATCAAAACGGCCAGACATCCGGGCGATCAAGATCCCGGCGGGAGGGTGCGACACAGCAACCGGGGCCGACACGAATAAAACCAAGGAGTACCGGCCATGAAGGTCCTGTTGATCGACGACCACCCCCTGATCCTGTCCGCGCTGCAATCGGTGATCCAGGGCCTGGGGGACAACGTCTGCGTCGATGCCGCTGACAGCGGCCAGGCCGCCCGCGACACCTTGCGCCGTCATCCTCAGTACGATCTGGTCCTTCTGGATCTGCATCTGGGTGACGCCGACGGTTTCGACCTGCTGGCCGAACTGCGCACGCTCTACCCTGCCCTGCCCGTCGTGGTGATCTCGGCATCGGACCGCACCAGCGACGTGATCCGGGCCATCGACATGGGCGCCATGGGCTTCGTGCCCAAGCGCGCCACCAACGAGACGCTGTTCGACGCGCTGCAGCAGGTGATGTCCGGCGGTGTGTACGTGCCGCCCATGAGCATGGGCACCCACAGCCACGCCCACCTCAGCACGACGCCGGCCATCCGGCAGGTGCAGCGTGAAGCCGTGGACTCGGGCTTCCAGACCATGCCCTCGCTCACGCAACTGGGACTCACGCCGCGTCAGGCCGACGTGCTGGGGCTGCTGCTCAAGGGCCAGCCCAACAAGCTGATCGCGCGCGAATTGGGCCTGTCCGTGGAAACCGTCAAGGACCACGTGGCCGCCGTGCTGCGGGCGCTGGGCGTCAGTTCGCGCACGCAGGCCGTGATCGCGGTCAGCCAGATTCTCCAGAAGGCCAGCACGCCGGTGCCGGTGGTCGGTGGCATGGGTGTCTGGCGTCCCCGCTGAGCACACCAGCATGACTGTCCTGACCGCCCGGCCCGCCACGGAGGCGGGCCCCGGATCGCGCGCCCTGCCCGCCCCCTCCAACGAGGCGCTGACGGTCGACACCGAGCGGCTGGTCTACCGCCAGACCGGTGCCGGGCTGATCGGTCACTTCCTCGGCATGGTGGTCGTCGCCCTGGTGTACTGGAAGGTGGCACCGCCGTGGGCCCTGCGCGGGTGGATCGTGGCGTTCCTGCTGCTGTGGAGCACACGCTTCATCACGCTGCTGGCACACGACCGGGCCGTCATGCAGGGCCGCGATGACCCGGCTCGCTGGCTGGAGCGTTGGAATGCCGGCGCGCTGGCGGGCGCCATGCTCTGGAGCATCGGGGCCATGCTGCTGTACGACCACGGCGGCTGGTTCCAGCGCACGACGCTGATGCTGACGATCTACTCGTTCGCCATCGGCGCCGTGCCCTACATGGCCTCGCAGCCTCGTCTGTTCCTGAGCTGCATGGGGCTGTACTTCGTGCCCATGATCGTCCGCACCGCGCTGCACGGCGGCCCCGACGACGTCCACCTTGCCGGCGTGTGGTGCCTGATGGCGCTGTGCACGCTGGTGGTGGGCCGCGGCTTTCACAACGTGTTCGGCGACATGGTCAGCCTGCGCCTGCACAGCGAAGACCTGGCGCGGCGGCTGAAAGGCGAGATGGCCTTGGCCGAAGCCGCACAACGCCAGGCCGAGACGGCCAATCGCGCCAAGACCCAGTTCTTCGCGGCAGCCAGCCATGATCTGCGTCAGCCACTGCACGCCATGGGCCTCTTCGCAGAAGCCCTGCGCCAACGCTGCAAGGACGACGACGTCGCCCATCTGGTCAACAGCATCAACAGTTCCGTGGACGCGCTCGAGGGCCTGTTCAGCGAGCTGCTCGACATCACCAAGATCGACACCGGCGCCGTCGAGATCGAGCCCGAGCACTTCTCGATGCGCGACCTGTTCGCACGCATCCGGCTCCACTTCGAACCCACCGCGTTCGAAAAGGGCCTGATGCTGAGCTTCCGTGGCGAACAGCATCACGCTTACGCCGATCCCGTCATCATCGAGCGGGTGCTGCGCAACCTCGTGTCCAACGCCATCCGCTACACCGAGGACGGCGGGGTGCTGGTGAGCTGCCGACGCCGGGGCGGTCAGTTGTGCCTGCAGGTCTGGGACACCGGCATCGGCATTGCCGAGAAGGAGCAGGCGCGGATCTTCGACGAGTTCTATCAGACCCAGAGTGGCCGCCCGCTGGAGCCTCATCACCGCAAGGGGCTGGGCCTGGGCCTGGCCATCGTCAAGCGCCTGACAGACCTCATGCACACGCCCTTGACCTTGCGCTCGCGGGTGGGCCATGGCACCGTGTTCACGATGATGATCCCGGTGGGACGGGCGCCGCGTTTGCAGCCCGCGTCGGTGCCGTCGCGACCCAGCCTGGGGCTGACGCTGGACAAGCGCCATGTGGTGGTCGTGGAAGACGAACAGGCGGTGCTGGACGGCCTGCAGGTGCTGCTCAAGGGCTGGGGCGCCACCGTCAGCGCCTTCGACTCGGTAGACGCTGTGCGCGCCTGGGCAGAACACGCGCCCTCTGCGCCCGATCTGGTCATCGTCGATTACCGCCTGCCCGAGCAACAGACTGGCATCGATGCCATCAAGACCTTGCGGGCGCGCTTCGGCAAGGATCTGCCTGTGATCATGGTGACCGGCAGCACGATGACGGGCCACGAAGAGGAAGCCCGCCAGCACCACTTTCACGTGCTGATCAAGCCCGTGGTGCCGACCAAGCTGCGCGCCATGATCGCTTTCAAGCTGGGCGTGCGGCAAGGCTGATCGCCGCGGGTGGCCCTACACGGGCCGCCACAGCAGCCCGCGACCGCCACTCAGCGTCGTTCGAAGGCAGTCAACTCACGCGGCACACAGGGCTCGCCGTGCCTCGTCGTACTCGCGCTGCAGCCGCGCCACCAGGTCGGCCGCCGGCACCACGGCCTTGACCGCGCCGATGCCCTGCCCGCAACCCCAGATGTCTTTCCAGGCCTTCTTGGCAGCGCCGGCGTCCTGCCCGCCGTCGGTCGTGCCGAAGTCCATCTTACTGGGGTCGGCCTCGGGCAGGTGATCCGGGTCCATGCCG
>JAJUHM010000187.1 GCA_029279925.1 Aquabacterium olei | reverse complement strand
GGGTCACGGCCTATGTGGTCGCGCCCGAAAAGGTGCACGAGCTGCTGCAGCCCCTGAGCGCACCGGCCGCTTCGGCACCCCAGGCCTGAGTGCCGGCTTCGGTCGCGCGCTTCCGCAGCTCAGCGGCCGGGATCGCTCGGCTCACCCGGCACAACGCTGGGTGTGTCGGATGAGTCCGGCTGCATCAGGCGCTCGCGCTGCGCCGCCATGATGTGGTCCAGCGTGTCGTTGTTGCGCGTGAAGGCGCGGCATCGGTGGCACATCCATCGGTGTGCGCCGGCCTCCAGCCTGCTGGCCAGGGGCGCCTCGGTCAGCTGGCCCGAGCTCAGCAGGAACACATAGCGTTGGCATTTCATCAAGGGCGGCCTCCGTCGAACCAGGTCTGGCTCAGGCACAGCTGGATCTGCTTGCGGGCCCGGCTCATGTTCTGCCAGTAATCGGCCTTGCTCAGGCCCAGCGTGCTGCACACCTCGTCGGCATCGCACTCCAGCAGCTCTTTCATGCTGAACACGCGGGCGGCCTTGCTCGGCAGCTTGTCGATGCACAGGTCCACGACGGCGAAGAACTGTTCGGTCAGCAGATCGGCTTCCGGTGTGCGCCACGGGGTGGGCGCCATCTCGGCCACCCAATGCCCGTGTCCGTCGAACAGCAGGGCATCGAGTTCGTCGGGTTCGTCGCACACCACGTCCCGCGCTTCGCGCCGGTACTTCGTGCGCAGCCGGTCGGTGATCTTGTGCTTGAGGATGCCGAAGAGGTAGCGCCGCGGGTCGGCCTGCTGCAGCTGATCGGCCGACACACCGAGCGCGGCCACCAGCGCATCCTGCACCGCGTCTTCCGCTTCTTCGCGTGGCTGCAGATGCAGTTGGGCGAAGCGCAGCATGGGGCCACGCCAGTCACGGGCCCACTGCGCCATCAGCTCGGGGTCGGGGCGGGCCGCGGAGGGCGCCGACGCGCGCGCGGCGCCTGGCATCGGCAAGGGTGCGGGAGCGGGCATCGCGGGATCAGGCCGATCGGGCAGGAGCATGGTGTGAAGGAAGCGGGAAGCGCCGGGCCAGTGGCGGCCAGGCGTCGAGAGCATAGCGTCCGGGGCCCTGCGTGAGCACGGCCAGCAGCATCAGCGCCAGCATCAGCGGCACCTTGAAGCCCAGCCCGTTCTCGGTCTCGATCTGGTTCCAGCCGGCCCAGCCCAGGTCGAAGTGCACGGTGTAGACCGCCACCCAGGTGATGAAGAGCAGGCCCAGTGCGGCCAGGCGGCTGAACAGGCCCAGCGCGATGGCGGCGCCGAACACCACCTCGCCCACCCCGGCGGCCACCCAGTTGATCTGGACCGGCAACGCCGCGAGCACCGGCGGGAAGTCGAGTCCGGCAAACCAGTCGGGTGCAGCCCCGCCGCCGGACAGCTTGGTCAGCCCGGCCAGCACGAACTCCTGTGCGATCCACAGGCGCAGGCCGAGCAGGCCCAGATCGCGCACGGCCTCAAGCGCTTTCGCGCGCCAGGAAAGCAAGGAATTCATCATGAAGGTCTCCGTAGTGGTGGGAGGTCCAGGCCGATTGCCGGATGAACGCGGTGATCAACTCATCCCATGCTTCGTCGCCCAGTTGGGTGCGCAGATCCGGGTGGTGGGCCTCGATCAGCTGCGTCACGCCCAGCCGCACGAGATGGCGGTACACGCGCATGCCGGCTTCGGTGTAGCCGGCCGGCACCGTGTCGCTCAGCCCCCTCACGTAGTCGTGGAACGCAGCCATGCCAGCTCCTGGTTGATCACGTCCAGCGAAGGCACATCGTTGTCCCACTCCAGCAGCACGGGCAGCCCGGCCTCGGCCTGAAGGCGCTGCGCCATGGCCCGCGTGCCGGGCTCGACCGGCTGGCTGTGGGTGTCGATGTGCAGGCCGAAGCGGGCGTCGAACTCGTGGCCGGCCACGTGCAGGTAGCTCACGCGGCGCAGGTCCACCCGCTGCACGAAGGCATCGAGCGCCAGCCCGCCGTGGTTCTTGTGGTTGACGACGATGTTGTTGAGATCGAGCAGGACCTGGCAGTCGGCCCGCTCGGCCACGGCCGCCAGAAAGTCCGGCTCGGGGATCGGACCGATGTTGGTGTACCAGGTCGTGTTCTCGACCGCGATGCGCCGGCCCAGCACGTCCTGCGCGGCGCGGATGCGGTCGGCCACGCGCCCCACCTCGTCGGCGGTGAAGGGGATGGGAAACAGGTCGTAGAGCTGGTGGGCATCCCCGCTGGCGGCGAGGTGGTCCGAGTAGTGCGGCGTGCCCAGCTCGTCCATCAGCCGACCGACGTCACGCAGAAAGGGCGTGTCGATGGGCGACTGCCCGCCCAGGTTCAGCGACACGCCGTGCAGGTGCACGGGCCGCCCGGTGGCCCGCAGCGCGTGCAGCGGGGCGCGGTCACGCCGCAGCCAGTTTTCTGGCACGACCTCGAAGAAATCGGCCTGCACCGCATGCCGATCCCAGTCCGCCATCTCGCGGCGCCAGCCCAGTCCGGTCATGGCTGCCGCGCCTCACTTCTTGCTGCAGCCGCCGTCCTTCTTCGAGCAGCCCGCTTCCTTCTTGGAGCAGCCGGCTTCCTTGCCACCTTCCTTCTTGCTGCAAGCGGCTTCGGCCGGGCCGGACGCGCCGGATGCGCCAGATGCACGCGAGCCGGCCTTGGCCGAGCTTTCCTTCTTGCCACAGGTGCCGGCGCCGCACTTCTTGTCGGCGGGCGTACCGGCAAAGGCGCTCGAAGCAATCAGGGTGGTGGCCAGGGCGGCGATGGTCTTCAGGTTCATGGTGAGGTCCTCTCTGAGGGGTGCACACGGCGTGCACAGCGTCTCAGTCGTGCGGACCATCCGATTCCTGACAGCCGCCTGAAAAAAAGTTCAGGCGTTGCGATCAGCGCCGTGCGCGCCCCACCCCGTTGCACAGCGCCTGGATCGACGCCTTGGTGGTGTTGGCGTCCACGCCGGCCCCGAAGGTCGAGCGGCCACCCACCCCCACTTCGATGATGGCGCAGGCGCGGGCGCTGCCATCGTCCTGGGCCGAGGCCATGGCGCGTTCCTCGAAGCCGTGCACCTCCACATCGATGCCGGCCGACTTGAAGGCCTGCACCGCCGCGTGGATCGGGCCGTTGCCGTGGCCGGTCAGGCGCCGTTCCTGGCCGTCGATCTGCACGGTCAGCTCGATGGTCTCGCCGCCATCCTGCTCGGCCACGCGGTGGCCCACGTAGCGCACCGTGGGGGCGCCTTCACCGAGGTAGGTGCGGGCAAAGATCTGCCAGATGTCGGCCGAGCTCAGCTCACCGCCCTGCTGGTCGGCGACCTCCTGCACCACGGCCGAGAACTCGATCTGCATGCGGCGCGACATCACCACGCCATGGTCGGTTTCCAGCAGGTAGGCCACCCCACCCTTGCCCGATTGGCTGTTGACGCGGATCACCGAGTCGTAGCTGCGCCCGAGGTCGGCCGGGTCAATCGGGAGGTAAGGAACGTTCCACAACTCGCCAGCCTTTTGAGCGGCGAAGCCCTTCTTGATCGCGTCCTGGTGGGACCCCGAGAAGGCTGTGAAGACCAGGTCACCCGCGTAAGGGTGCCGTGGGTGAACGGGCAGCTGGGTACAGTGCTCTGCGGTGCGCACCACGGACTGGATGTCGGAGAAATCCAGCCCCGGGTGCACGCCCTGGGTGTAGAGGTTCAGGGCGAGGGTCACGAGGTCGACGTTGCCGGTGCGCTCGCCGTTGCCGAAGAGGCAACCTTCGACGCGGTCGGCGCCGGCCATCAGGCCGAGTTCGGCGGCGGCCACGGCGGTGCCGCGGTCGTTGTGCGGGTGCAGGCTCAGGATCACGCTGTCGCGGCGGGCCAGGTGGCGGTGCATCCACTCGATCTGGTCGGCGTAGACATTGGGCGTGGTGAGCTCGACCGTGGTCGGCAGGTTGAGGATCACCTTGCGAGCCGGTGTGGCGCCCCAGGCCTCGGTCACGGCGTCACACACTTCGAGCGCGAAGTCGAGCTCGGTGCCGGTGAAGGTTTCGGGGCTGTACTCGAGCAGGATCTCGGTCTCGGGCATGGTGGCTGCGATCTCGCGCACCAGCTTCACGCCGGCCACGGCCATCTCGCGCACCTCGTCGCGCGTCATGTTGAAGACGATGTCGCGGAAGGGCTTGGAGGTGGCGTTGTAGACGTGGACGATGGCCTTCTTCGCGCCGCGCACCGATTCCATGGTGCGGCGGATCAGGTGCTCGCGCGCCTGGGTCAACACCTCGATGGTGACGTCTTCCGGGATGAGCTGCTCTTCGATGAGCTTGCGCACGAAGTTGAAATCGGTGTCCGAGGCCGAGGGGAAGGCCACCTCGATCTCCTTGAGGCCGATGGCGCACAAGGTCTGGAACATGCGCAGCTTCTTCTCGCCGTTCATGGGCTCGAAGAGCGACTGGTTGCCGTCGCGCAGGTCGGTGCTCATCCAGATCGGCGGTTTGCTGATGACCTGGTTCGGCCAGGTGCGGTCGTTCAAGCCGACGGGCTTGAACGGGGTGTACTTGGTCTGCGGTTGGGCGAGCATGGCGGGGCCTTTGTTCTGATGCGAGGGGCGTTCGTCGATGGGAAGAATCTTATGTGGCCCGCCTTGGAATAGGCTGCCTATTTCGTGCCCTCTTCGCCCTGGTTTTGGCAGAAAATTGCGCCAACAAACGGAGAAACGGCATGATCACCGAACTGACCCGCCACGACCGGCAGATCCTCGCCATCCTGCAGACGGAAGGGCGCATCAGCAACCAGGACCTGGCCGAGCGCATCGGCCTGTCGCCGTCGCCCTGCCTGCGGCGGGTGCGGATGCTGGAGGAAGCCGGGCTGATCACCGGCTACCGCGCCATCGTGGATGCGCGCAAGCTGGGCCTGACGCTGATGGCGCTGATCGGGATCTCGATGGACAAGCACACGCCCGAGCGATTCCAGTCGCTCGAGGCGGTGATCCGAGACATCCCGGAGGTGCTGGAATGCCTGCTGATCACGGGCCAGCAGGCGGATTACCAGCTCAAGGTGGTGGTGCGCGACATGGACGCCTACCAGCACCTGCTGCTCAACCAGATCACGCGCATCGAAGGCGTGACCGGGGTGCACACCAGCTTCGTGCTGCGGCGCGTGGTCGACCGCACCGCCGTGCCGGTGTAAGGCGCTTCAGTTGACCAGGCGACCCTGTTTGCGTGGCCCGTGGGCGTTCTTGGCCTCGCGCAGCGCCTTGCAGGCGTCGTGCGTGGTCATGCCCAGGGCGCGCAGGAAGTCGTCACGCAGTTGCAGCAGGCCGTCGATGTTGTCTTCCGACGCCTCGATGAGGTAGCCCTCGAGCCGCTGCAACTCGTCGATCTGGCTTTCGCTGAACGTGGGGGTGGCCCAGCCGGGCATGGTGGCGCAGGGCGACAGACCCCAGGCCGTGGGCTGGAAGTGCACCTCCTTGGCCACCATCTCGGCGGTGAGGTCTTCGAGGGCCGTGTTGCCCAGATCCTGGGGCAGGCTGTGTTCGATCACCTGGGCCGAAACCACCCGGGGTTCGGCGATGTCGAACACCACACGGCACAACAATTCGTCCCCGTAGGGATGCAGGCGAAAACGCCAGTGTCCCTGGTAGAGGCTGGCCGGGGCGATGGGCTGATCACAGTCCGTCGACACATTGCTGAACCGCTGCATGGCGCCTTCCTTTCGAGAAAACACAGCCCCATCATGCCCAAGCCCGCGGCTTTGTGCTGCGGTTTATTTGCGTCAGATGTCACCAGGGGGCTTTGCGCCGCTGTGATGATTTCTGCATTAACCTGAAGGGCTGCTGTAGACGAGCACTTTCAGTGCCCGCTCGGGTTCGGCGTCGACAAAGGCGGCCGGGTTGGGCAGGCGGCCTTGGAAGACGAGATCGGGGGCCTCGGCGGCCACCAGGTCGTGCAGAAAGCCGGGGCCCAGCTTGGGGGAGTTCAGGCACAGCAGCGCGTGCCCGCCCGGGGTCAGCAAGCCCGGCAGGCGGCGCACCAGGCGCGCGTAATCCTTCTCGGCCACGAAGCTGCCCTTCTGGTAGGTGGGCGGGTCGAGCACGATCAGGTCGTAAGGCCCCTCACGGCCGATCTTGCCCCACGAGCTGAAGATGTCGTGCGGCAAAAAGCTGGCGCCCTGGGTCAGGCCGTTGAGCTGGTGGTTCTGCTTGCCGGTGTTGAGTGCGCCGGCGGCCATGTCCACGTTGACCACCTTGGCCGCGCCGGCTTGCAGCGCCACCACCGAGAACGCGCAGGTGTAGGCAAAGAGGTTCAGCACCTTGAAACCGGGCCGGGTGGCGACGGCGCGGGTCACGTGTTCGCGCACCCAGCGGCGGCCCTCTGCCATGTCGAGGAACAGGCCGTGGTTCATGGCGCGCATCAGGTGCACCTTGAAGCGTGCGCCCTGGGCCGTCACCACATGGGGGTCGGGCACGCTGCCACACAGCAGCTGTGTGGTGGCGCGCACCTCGTCGCGGTGCTGGAAGACCAGGTTCAGGGGTTCGCCCGGCGCCAGCTCGGCCCAGCGGGCGGCCAGCGCCGACTGGATGGTGGCCAGGTCGTCGTCGGTGGCGGGCTGGTAGCTGGTCAGCAGGAAGACGGGCGGATAGGCGTCGAGCGCCCATGGCTCGCAGCCGGGAAAGGCACCGCCGCGGCCGTGGAACAGGCG
>JAJUHM010000186.1 GCA_029279925.1 Aquabacterium olei | reverse complement strand
CCTCATTCCGAAGGACAAGCATGTCATGGCCCACGACGGCCAGGTGGTCAACCGTGGCGAGGTGATCGTGGACGGCCCGGCCGACCCGCACGACATCCTGCGCCTGAAGGGAGTCGAGGAACTGGCGCGCTACATCGTCGACGAGGTGCAGGACGTCTACCGCCTGCAGGGTGTGAAGATCAACGACAAGCACATCGAGGTGATCGTTCGCCAGATGCTGCGCCGCGTTCAGATCGTCAACCCTGGCGACACGCACTACATCGCCGGTGAGCAGGTCGAGCGTTCGGAGCTGCTGGACACCAACGACCGCATGCGCGCCGAGGGCAAGATGATCGCCACGCACAGCGATGTGCTGCTGGGCATCACCAAGGCCTCGCTGTCGACCGACTCCTTCATCTCGGCCGCTTCCTTCCAGGAAACGACCCGCGTGCTCACCGAGGCGGCCATCATGGGCAAGCGCGACGAGCTGCGTGGCCTGAAGGAAAACGTCATCGTGGGTCGTCTGATCCCCGCTGGCACCGGCATGGCCTACCACCAGGCTCGCAAGGCCAAGGAAGAGATGGACGACACCGAGCGTCGCGCCATCGCCATGCAGGAAGCGCAGGAGCGTGCTGCCATGGAGCTGGCCGCGCTGGAGGAAGCCACCGATGCGGCCCCGGCCGAGGGTGGCGAGACCGCCGCCGAGTGAGTGTCGACACCGGGATCGCGCTGATCCCGGTCACGCGCCCAAAGACAAGGCGCCAGACCCGCAAGGGCCTGGCGCCTTTTTTCATGTGCAGGCGCTGACGGCCGCGTGCGTGGGGTTCAGCCTGCGTCGTCGGCAGCCGGGTCGTTCGGGCCGAGGAAAGCGGGCGAGGGCCAGTCCAGCAGTTCGGCCAGCCGTGTCACCACCCATCCTGCCTCGGCCTCCGACACCACCGCGTCGGGGCCGACCAGCCCGCGATGACAACGTTCGAGCACCTCCTGCTCGTCCACACCGATTTCCACGTGCACGCTGCGACAGTGCTCGGTCAGGTGCTGCGCAAGGTCTTCACACAGCTCGTAGCGTGACCGGAATTCGGCCAGGGAGATCAGCAGCCGGCCCCGGGCGTTGGTGTGGAGCGCCTGGAAGGAGGGCGGGATCTCGATCTGGTAGTCGTCCGACATGCGTGTCCTGCTGTGCATGGGCGCCCCCTGGCGCGGCCCGGCATTGTGCCTGCTGCTAGCATGGAGCGCCCGGGCCCTCCCTGTGGCGCCACGGGCCTTTCCACGGGCCCCCCTGCTTGTCCTGCATGCCGTCCAGCCCCTCTTCTCTTCCGCGTGACACGCGTCTGATCGCCCTCATCGTGGCCAGCGCGTTCTTCATGCAGACCCTCGACAGCGCCATTCTGACCACCTCGCTGCCCCAGATGGCGCAGACCTTCGGGGTGCGGCCGGTCGAGATGAGCGTGGCCATCACGGTTTACCTCCTGTGCAATGCCGCCCTGATTCCCGCCAGTGCCTGGCTGGCCGAGCGCTTTGGCGCCCGCACCGTGCTGGCTGGCGCGATCGCGCTGTTCACCGCCGCCTCGGTGGCCTGCGCGATGGCGCCGACGCTGGGGACCTTCGTGCTCGCCCGCGCCGTGCAGGGCGGTGCGGGGGCCCTCATGATGCCGGTCGGGCGCATGGTCGTGCTCAGGCAGGCCGAGAAGCGCCACCTGCTGGAGGCCACCGCGCTCATCACCTGGCCAGGGCTGATCGGCCCCGTCATCGGGCCGGTGTTGGGCGGTTTCATCACCGCCTGGCTCGATTGGCGCTGGAACTTCTGGATCAACCTGCCCATCGGCCTGGTCGGTGTCTGGCTGGTGCGCCGGCACGTGCCGGACGTGCGGGCCACCGAACCCGGTGCCTTCGACCATGCCGGCGCCCTGTGGTCCGGTGTGGCGCTGGTGCTGGTCATGCTCGGGCTGGAGGTCGCGTCGCAGCAGGCCTCGTGGGCCTGGCCGCTCGGGCTGGTGGGGGTGGGCCTGGCAGCCGGTTTCGGGGCCTGGCGTCACCTGCAGCGGCATCCACGGCCGCTGCTGAACCTGGCCGTGTTCCGTGTCCCGACGTTCGCCATCTGCAGCCTGTCCGCCGGCACCTGCTCGCGGGTGGCCATTGCGGCCACGCCGTTTCTGTTGCCGCTGCTGTTCCAGGTGGGGTTCGGCTGGAGCGCCGCCGCCAGCGGCAGCCTCGTGATGGCCTACTTCGCCGGCAACCTGGCCATGAAAAGCGTGACCACGCCCCTCCTGCGTCGCTTCGGCTTTCGGCCGGTGCTGGTTGTCAACGGGGTCGCGCTCGGCCTGAGTGTCATGGCGTGCAGCCTGCTCGGCCCGCGCACGCCTGTGCCGCTGTTGCTGGCCTTGCTGGTGGTGGCCGGTCTCACGCGCTCCATGCAGTTCACCAGCCTGAATACCCTCAGTTTCGCCGACCTGGATGACCGTTTGCGGGGCACGGCCGCCACCATCTCGAGCATGCTTCACCCCATCAACGCAATGCTCGGCACCGCGCTGGCGGCGGCCCTGCTGAATGCCGCGATGGCCATGGCCGACCGCACCCAGCTGGTCCTGGCCGACTTCCGTTGGGCCTTTCTGGTGTGTGGCGCACTGGGCGTGCTGGGCGGCCTGTCGTACCTCCGGCTGCATCCCCAGGCGGGCCATGAGGTCAGTGGCCGCAGCGCGCCAGCGTGACGCGCCATGGCCTTGTCTGACCCGGTCCGCTTCCGGCCTCGGCTCACCCTGCAGACGCTGGGCCGAGGCGACGGCCTGCTCGGCCTGTCGCCCAGCGGTGTGTTCGGTCCGCGCGGGGGGCAAGTCACGGTGGCTTGGGTGGAGTGGGTCTACACCGACGCTGCGGGGGCGGTGTGGTCGGCGCCGGCTGCACCGACGGTGCTGGGATCGGCCGGGGGCGCGGGCCGCATGCTGCTGACCTCGGAGGGCGGTCGCAGGCCGTTCGACCCCGATCGCGACGCCGAAGCCGCGGCCTTGGAGCGGGTGCGTGAGCTCGGGCTGCGCCCTGTCCCTGCGGAGGCATTCCAGTGGCGCGCCCCGGTGCTGGCCACCCACCTCGGTCTGCCCGAGCGGCCCGTGTGGAGCCTGCCGCAGGAAGAAGCGTTCGGCGCCCTCTGGGCCGAACACGTGCCGGTGCTACAGCGCGAGGGCTGGCAGGTGGTGGTTCGGCCCGGATTTGCACACCAGGGCGCCCCCGTGAGCGCCTGGCGCCTGGTGGTCCGCAGCCCGCAAGGGGACGCCGATGGCTGGGAGCCCGCCGAGATGCTGCCTCTGTCCGAGCCCCGCGTGGCACCCCTGGCCCCGCCGCGCGGTCTCGGCTCGTGGATGGTCAGCCTCGGCGTGGAGGTGGAGGGGCAGGTGCTGGACCTGGCGCCCATGCTGGCCGATCTGCTGCGGCGTGATCGACGCTGGCTGGACGCCTCGGAACTCGCGCGCATCGACCCTCTGAGCCTCGTGCGCCTGCGTGCACCCGGCGGCCGGCAGATCGAGGCACCGGCCGCGCCCTTGAAGGCCATCGTGGCGGCCATGCTGGACTTGTTGCTCGAGCGCCCGAAGGACCCCGCCGGCGTGTTGTCGCTGTCCGAGGCAGAGGCCGTCTGCCTGCCCGCCCTGGCCGAAGCCCTCAGCGCCACCCAGCCGCAGCGGGCGGGGCCGGGCGGTGCCTGGGCCCTGCAGGGCGCCGCCGGGTTGGCGCGCCTCGCGGCCCGGCTGCAGCCGCAGGGCAGCCCGCCGCCGGTGGCGGCACCGGACGGCCTGGGCGTCACATTGCGCCCCTATCAGCTGCAGGGGCTCGCCTGGCTGCAGTACCTGCGTGCACACGGGCTGGGCGGCATCCTGGCCGACGACATGGGGCTGGGCAAGACCGCACAGGCGCTGGCGCACGTCGTCACCGAGCAAGCTGCCGGCCGGCTGGACCGGCCCGCGCTGGTGGTGGCGCCGACCTCGTTGCTCCACAACTGGGCCAACGAGGCGCATCGCATGGCGCCATCGCTGCGAGTGCAGGTCTGGCACGGCGCCGGTCGGCACGGGCAACGACATGACCTGGCGGCCGCTGACCTCGTGCTTACGTCCTATCCCCTGCTGTGGCGCGATGCCGAGGTGTTCGCCTCCCTGCCGGTGCATCTCCTGCTGCTGGACGAGGCCCAGACCGTCAAGAACGCCGCCAGTCGCGCGGCCTCGGCCGTCCGGCGGGTGCCCGCCCGGCACCGCCTGTGTCTCACCGGCACCCCGCTGGAGAACCACCTTGGCGAGCTGTGGTCGCAGTTCGACTTCCTCATGCCGGGCTTTCTGGGAGACTGGCGCAGCTTTCAGCGTCGCTGGCGCGATCCGATCGAGAAGAACGGCGAGTCGGTGCGGGCGCAGTTGCTGGCGGGCCGCGTCCGGCCTTTCATCCTGCGCCGCCGCAAGGCCGACGTGGCGACCGAGTTGCCACCCTGCACCGACATCGTGCAGGAGGTCGAACTGGAGGGGGCGCAGCGGCGGCTGTACGAGACCGTCCGGGTGGCGGCCGACCACCTCGTGCAGCGCGCGCTGGCTCGCCACGGCTTCGAGGGGGCGCGGCTCACTGTGCTGGATGCGCTGCTGCGTCTGCGTCAGGTGTGCTGCGACCCCAGTCTGCTGCCGGGGGCCGCGCCCTTGCCCGGCACGACGCCCCGCGCCAAGCTCGACTGGTTGCGCCTCCAATTGCCCTTGATGCTCGAATCGGGGCGACGCATCCTCGTGTTTTCGCAGTTCACCGGCATGTTGAACCTCGTCCGGGCCCTGCTCGAGGAACACGGTTGTTCCCCGCTGAGCCTGACAGGCGACATGCCGGCGGCGGAGCGGGCCGAGCAAGTGGCCCGCTTTCAGGCCCGGCAGGTGCCGGTGATGCTGCTCAGCCTCAAGGCCGGCGGGGTGGGGCTGAACCTCACGGCCGCCGACACGGTGATCCACCTTGATCCCTGGTGGAACCCGGCCGCGGTGCGCCAGGCGACCGACCGCGCCCACCGCATGGGCCAGACCGAGCCGGTCACGGCCTACCACCTCGTCGTGGCCGGTAGCATCGAGACGCGCATGCTGGCATTACAGCAGCGCAAGGCGGCGCTGGCCGAGGCCGTGCTGGGCCACGACGGCCCGTTGTCCGCCAAATTCAGTCCAGAAGACCTGCTGATGCTGCTGGCGCCGCTGGAAGAAGCGGCCCCTGACGCGCCCTCATCCCTACGACGAGATGCCGCAAGGGTTAACCCCTAGAAATGACCGAGGGTTTCCACTAGACTGGCGCCATCAACGAACCGACGGAGGTTTAACATGAGCCATTCGACAATGCGTTTCCATCGGACCTCGCCCACCGGCACGCGTCAGCAGGCTGGCGCGCTGGGTGCTGAAAAGCTGGGCGTGATGGGCGGCTTCGTCGCGGGGCTGGTGCTGGCGCTCGGCACGGTGCACGACGCTGTCCTCGCCCAGGGCCTGCCTGATCTTGTGGCGGACGGCGCCGCCGTCGGCACCGTCGCGCTGGCGACCTGGTGCGGCTTGCGGGTCAGCGCCGCACTGGCCAAGCTGGCGCAGCGCGGCTGAGCCCTTGCTTCAGTGGGTCTGCTGACGGCGGCGGCCGGCCACGGCCGCCATGCCGACCAGGCCCAGCCCCATCATGGCCCAGGTCCCCGGCTCGGGGACCGCGGGCGCGGCATACAGACCGGCCAGCCGGAACTCTGAAGTGCCCGACGCCTTCAGCGTGAAGGTTTGACCCACCACGCCGCTCAGCGGGATGGTGGTGTAGACGATGTCGTTCTTGCCGGCATACATGCCTTCACCGAGCGTGATGCTGCGGCCGCCCCAGCTGAGGGTGGCGCGGTCTCCGGGCAGCAGGAAGTCCCGATCCCAGAAAGAGAGCTGGATGCCCGTGAGCTCCACCGTCTGGTTGAAGCTCAGCGTCAGCGTGTCGCCCGTCGCCCCCTCGATGCCGTTGCCGAAGATTCCCCCCTCGACGCCGAGGCCGAGGTTGCTGAGGACCACGTTGGTCACGCCCGACTTGGTCTGGGCGCTCACTTCCAGGGCAAGGCTGCCGCTCTTGAACAGCGGGAGCCGGGAAGTCTGGTCCAGCGCCGGACCTTCGCCGTAGAAATCGAAGGTCGGGGAGCTGGTGGCATGTGCCGCCAGGGGGCACAGGGCCACGAGGGCCAAGCCGGCAAGACAAGACGTGATGCGCATGACGACGGTCTCCTGAATGGGGTGCCGCGGGCGAAACGCGCCCAGGCTTGAATCCATTCTGGGCAGGCCCCCGGGTGCGTGCATGAGGGTCTCCCCTGAAGGATGGCGCGGCCCGTCAAAGGGTTGGCCGGGTCAGGGGAGGAAACCCGCCAAGTGGCCGTGTCGCATCCCCGACCCAGGCGCCAAAGGGCGGGGGTTCGAGCGACATGGCTTACAAACTGGAAACAAACCGAGAGTTCCGGACACTTACATTTCCGCCCGATCACAACAACGAGACCTGAATCGGGAGGTGTCATGGAAGTACTCAGAATGTTTCTCGTGCTGGCCCATCTGGCCGCACTCATGGCCGCAGCCGTTGCCGTGGCCTTCGGTGACTACGCCCTGCTCGGGCGGCGGCGGATCGACGCGCCCCTGTTGCACCGCGCGTCCGTCGGGGTGGCATGGGCTCTGGTCGCGCTGTGGCTGAGCGGGCTGGCAATCATTGGCGTGGACACCGGCTTCGAGCT
>JAJUHM010000185.1 GCA_029279925.1 Aquabacterium olei | reverse complement strand
GGCCCGCCATCGCTGGAACACCTGGGTGCAGGGCTACAACCGCCAGAGCCAGCTCGAGTTGCTGAAGCAGGCCGGCTGGGAGACGCCCGGTACGGAGGATTTGCTGCGGGTCGTCGGGGCTGCGCTGGCCCTGGGCAGCCTGGCGAGCGTCGCCTGGCTGATGTGGCAGTGCCCCCGGCCCCGGGCCTCGGCACGGCAACGGGCTTTGCGGGAGACCGCCCGTTGCCTGACACGGGCGGGCCTGATACCGCCGGCCGGAAGCCCGCCTCACCCCTCTCCGCTGACCTGGGCGCGCGCCCTGGAAGCCCTGCTCACCGACCCCGGCCGTCTCACGCCGGAAGAGACCCGGGCCACCTCTGCCCTGATCGACCAGCTGCGCGTACTGGACGGCCTTCACTACGGGAGGGAGTCCTGCCCCCCGGCCGTGGGGCGCCACGCCATGCGGACACTCCGAGCACAGGCCAAGGCCTGGCAGCAGGCGCGGCGCCGCAGACGCAGTAGCCCGGCTCGCCCCCGTTGATGCTGCGGCGGGATGCGGCACACTGACACCCCTGCTGTTGTCCCTGCTCCGCCATGCGCCCCCGTGGCCCTTCTGCCTTGCTGTCTGCCTCTCCCGTCCCCCATTTCCGCCGTGCAGCCTCCTGGGCTGCCATCGTCGCCCTGCTGAGCGCCTGCACAGCCCCCGGGCCGTCTGTTCCACCTCGGCAGGCCGACACCAGCCTGGCGCAGCCCGACGGGCAACCCGAGGTCCCTCTCCCTGCGGCATCATCCACACCGGCAGCCACCAGTGCGCCACGCTCGCAGGAGGACGCCGATGACCGCGCGGCGTCACCGGGCGCGGGCCCGCTGGACTACGCTCAGCGGCCCGAGGCGCGCATCCTGGCTCAGCAGATCGCCAGCGAAACAGGCCTGGACCCCGCGTGGACGTGGCGGGCACTGAGCCAGGCTCGATACCGCGAGGCGGCCGCCCGTTTGATGATGCGGCCCCCCGCAGGCACGGCCAAGAACTGGGCTGCATACCGCAGCCGCTTCGTCGAGCCCATCCGTGTCCGTGCCGGCGTGGCCTTCTGGAAGCAGCACGAGGCAGCCTTGCAGCGGGCGCAGACCACCTATGGCGTTCCGGCCGACGTCATTGCGGGCGTGCTGGGCGTCGAGACCATCTACGGAAGGCAGACGGGGCAGTTTCGCGTGCTGGACGTGCTCACGACCCTGACGCTCGACTTTCCGAAGGGCCGCAGCGACCGCAGCCCCTATTTCCGCAGCGAACTGGCGGAATTCCTGCAATTGTGTTGGGAACAGGGTCTGCAGCCCGAGACGGTGCTGGGGTCGTATGCGGGGGCCATCGGGTGGCCTCAGTTCATGCCAGGCTCGATTCGCCGTCACGCCGTGGATTTCGATGGAGACGGTCGCATCGACCTTCAACGCAGCCCGGTGGATGCCATTGGCAGCGTGGCGAACTATCTCGCCCGTCACGGATGGCGAACAGGCTGGGCCAGCCATTTCGACGTGCGTCCCCCTGAAAATCGCGAGGCACTGGACAAACTGCTCGCCCCCGATATCGTTCCATCGTTTTCGCCGCAGGAGATGCAATCGCTGGGCGCCGCCCTGCCTGCCGCGGCACTGGCGCACCCGGGATCGCTGGCGCTGGTCCTGCTTCAAAACGGAGCGGCCGCTCCGACGCTGATTGCGGGCACACAGAATTTCTATGCCATCACCCGCTACAACCAGTCGAGCTACTACGCTCTGGCGGTGATCCAGTTGGGAGAGGCTGTGCAACGCGAAGTACGCAAGGCGGGCCGCTGATATCGGGCCCGCCTGTCATGCGCTGCATTACCTTCATTTACGAAGGCAGCGCAACCGCGAGTATGGTCCTCGCGTTATCCTTCATGCGGCGGTTTTCAATTGACGGTTAAAATGGGTCCGGTACCCCATCGCACCTGCCTGGGATATAACCCGCACACCGAAGCCGTACCACGTCTTGAACACCCGCCACGACGTGCACTGTCCACACCAAAGGATTCACACATGAGCAACTACCAGGACCTTCTTGCCAAGCGCGACGAACTGGCCCGTCAGGCCGCCGAACTGGAAAAGCAGCTGCAGGAGGCCCGCCGTGCCGAACGTGCCGGCGTGATTACCCAGATCAAATCCCTCATGGCCGAGCACGGCCTGAGCGTCGCGGACCTCGGCGCGAAGGCCGGTGGCAAGGGTGCAGGCAGCGCCACGACCGGCCGCAAGGTGGCACCGAAGTACCGCAATGCCGACACCGGCGAAACCTGGACCGGTCGCGGCCTGCAACCCAAGTGGATTCAAGCAGCCATCGCCTCGGGCAAGAAACTCGAAGATTTCGCCATTTGAACGATGCTGGCGGGTGCCGCCTTGGCGGCCTGGCTGTCAGCACATCCAAAGCCGGTCCCCTCGACCGGCTTTTTGTTGCCCGGGCCTTGCCGCCCGTCGTCAGCGTCGCTCCTGGAAATCTCCTGCCCAACCGATGACCAAATCATCCGGCTTGAGATAGCGCCGCAAGGCCTGATTCACCTGCTCCAGCGTGAGCGCCTCGAGTTGCGCATCCACACGCGCAGCCACGTCGAAGCGGCGCCCCAAATAGAGATTCGACGCCAGGGCAGCAGACAGACGCGCATCCTGGGCGCGCGCCAGTCGCCTGAAATTCAGCAGCCCGCGCTTGCCTGCCTCGAATTCGGTCTTGGTGAAACCCTGGGCCACCACGCGAGCCACTTCTTCCCGGAACGCCGCCTCCACCTTGTCCCGATTCTGAGGGGCGAAGATGGCGGCAGCCGTCCATTCCGAATGCCGCTCCAGCGGATTCCACTGAACGGCGCTGTAGACGTTGTAGGAAAGTCCGTCCTTCTCGCGGATGCGGTTCCACAGCCTCGAATCCCCGCCGGAGCCGAGCAGATGATTGGCCAGCATGAAGGCCGGATAATCAGGATCGGTGTCCATCAATGGAATGGGCAACCGGGCCGACATGGCTGCGTTCTGCTTGTCGGGTGTGCGCAGAATCAGCCGGGTGGGCGGCACCGACACCAGCGGATCCGGCACCCGCTCGAAGGCCTGGCTGCCACGCCAGTCTCCGAAGGCCTCGCTCAGCGCCCGGCTGACGGCATCCGCATCAAAATCACCCACGGCCGCAAATTCAGCGTGGCTGGCAGACAGGAACTGGTTATGGAATGCGCGAACCCGAGACAAGGGGACATCGCGCCACCAGGTTTCGGTTTCCGCAAAAGTCGGGGCATACCGGACGTCGCCCTTGGGATAGGGGTTGCCATGCCGGGACAGCGCTTCCTGGAGAACCGCTTCCGGTTCCTTGCTCTGCTCGGCGATCGCGGCCAGTGCCTGGCGACGGACCTCCTCGAGTGCCGCAGCGGGCAAGGCCGGCTGGCGCAGCGCGTCGGCCACGAGCGCCACGACCTCGGGCAGATGCGCGCGCCGGGTGCTGATGCTCACCTGGATGCGGCCCGGCGCAGCCGAGAAGCCGACCTGAGCCTGAAGCGCGTCGAGGCGATCCTGGAAGGCCTGCCGGCCCAGCTGTGCGGTGCCCTTGTCCAGCAAGGCTGCCAGCGCCTCGGGCACGACGTCCCAGTTGGCCAGCGTCTTCTCGGTGCCAAAACGCAAGGTCAGGTTGGCCTTCACCGCTTGCCCACGGGTGGACTTGGGCAGCAGCGCAATTTGCATGCCGGATGGCAGGCGAGACCAGCTTGTACGGGCGTCGATGTTGGCGGGGCTCGCGTCGAAGGCCTCGGCCTGGGCCTCTGCAGCCTGCGGCCGGAAGTCCTTGAGCGCGCCCGCCACATCGGCACGAACCGGCAGCGGGGCCCGCTCGGGTGCGGCGGTGGGGTGGTATTCGCCCAGTGTGCGGTTCGAGGGCAGGAACACCCCGGCCGCCACGCGCTGCACGTCGTCCAGCTTCACCGCCTTGACGCGGTCCCGGGTCAGGAAGAAGAGCCGCCAGTCGCCCTGGGCAACGGCTTCCGACAACGCGACGCCCACATGCTGCGGATCCGCAAAACCAGCATCCCAGGCCTTGAGCCATTTGGCGCGTGCGCGGGCCAGCTCTTCTTCGGTGACAGGCTGCGTACGGAAGGACTCGACGGCACCGAGCAAGGCCTCGCGGGCGGCGGCCACGTCCTGCTCCGGTCCGAGTTGTGCACCCAGCAAAATGAAACCCGGGTCCTTGAGGCCTTCGGAGAAGGCAAAGACATTCGCCGCGAGCTGCCGTTCGGTCAAGGCGCGGTGCAGACGGCCCGACGGGCTGTCACCCAGAATCAACGAGAGCAACTCGATGGCGGCGTAGTCGGCGTGGGCACCCGGCATGACGTGGTAGCCGGCGTACAGGAGGGGGACGCCCCCGACCCGGCGCAGCGTGACAGCGCGTTCGCCATCCTGAACCGGATCGAGCGTGTACTCGGGCGGCAAGGTTCGCTTCGGTCGGGGGATCGGGCCGAAGGAGGCCTGCACCCAGGCGAGCACCTGAGCCGGGTCGAACTTGCCGGAGACGATCAGCGTGGCGTTGTCCGGCTGGTAGTAGCGCTGGTAGAAGGCCTTGAGCTGGGCAATGTCGACGCCCTCGACGTCGGTGCGCGCGCCGATGGTGGACTTGCCGTAGTTGTGCCACTGGTACATCGTGGCCAGCGTTTTCTCGAACAGGATGCGACCGGGCTCGTTCTCGCCCATCTCCATCTCGTTGCGCACGACGGTCATCTCGCTGTCCAGGTCCTTGCGGGCAATGAAGCTGTTGACCATGGCATCGGCCTGCCACGCAAGGTACCAGCGCAGGTTGTCGTCGTTCGCCGAGAAGCTGGCGAAGTAGTTGGTGCGATCGAACCAGGTGCTGCCGTTGGCGCGGAAGCCGCGTTTGTTGAACTCGCTCCACACCTGGGGATGGCGCGGCGTCCCCTTGAACAACATGTGCTCCAGCAGGTGCGCCATGCCGGTTTCGCCGTAGTTTTCATGGCGCGACCCGACCCGGTAGGTCATGTTGACCGTGGTGGTGGGCTTGGATGCGTCGGGGATCAGGAGGACCTGAAGGCCGTTGGCGAGCCGGTAGGCGGAGATGCCCTCGACCTGCGCCTCCAGCACCGGCGCTCCGGCCCGGGACGCTGCCGCGGTACGGGCCGGGGCCGCCTGAACGTCGACCGGCTGCAACGCGCTCAGCACCATGCAAGCGGCCATGGCCACGGCAGTCAGGTTTCGGCGACGGCGCGGCGCCGACGGGTGGGCTGGCTTCAGGGCAGCAGAACAGACCATGGAGGCAGGCAGAAGGCGATCAGAAAGCAACATCGTGTCAACGCAACGCGTCTGGCCGACCAGAGGCCATCGTCAGTGAGTATCGCGGACGGGCCAAAGGTTCCCCGGCAACAGGGCCACCCAGGCTTGCGCGCCGTCATGGGCATGGACGCACGACCATGCTAAAAAACAGGACAAACCCTCGTCGAGCCCGTGAACACCATGAGCAGTCAGCCGCCCTCTCGCCTTCGTCTCCGCATTCTGGTCATGGGCGTCGCAGTGCTGGCGGGCATCGGAGGGGTCCTCGTCTGGCAACGCCTGAAGCCCGAACCGCTGCCAGCCGGGATCGCCAGCGGCAATGGCCGGCTGGAGGGCACCGAGATCGATGTGGCCACCCGGGCCGGCGGTCGCGTGAGGACGGTGCTGGTTCAGGAGGGCGACGACGTCGAGGCAGGCCAGCCGGTCGCCGAGATGGACACCGACACGCTGCAGGCCGACCTGCGGCGCGCGCAGGCCCAGCTCACGCAGAGCCGCCAGGCGGCCGAAACCGCCGAGGCCTTGCAGGCGCAACGGCAGCAGGCGATCGCCACGGCAGAAGCCGTGGTCGGGCAACGTCAGGCCGAACTGTCACTGGCAGCCCGACAGCTGGAACGGGCGCGGGAACTGGTGGCCAAGGGCTTTCTGCCACCACAGCAACTGGACCAGGCCCAGGCCGCCCACGAAGGGGCAAAAGCCGCCCTGGGCGCGGCACGTTCGCAGGTGGCCGAAGCGCGTGCGGCGCTGACCACGTTGCGCTCTCAACGAGCGGAAGCGGGCTCGGCGATCGAAGCCGCCCAGGCGGCCGTGGCCCGTGTTCAGGCCGATCTGGCCGACACCGTGTTGCGCGCACCGCGCCCGGGTCGCGTGCAAGTAAAGGCAGCCCAGCCCGGTGAAGTGTTGGGCGGCGGCGCACGCGTGTTGTCGCTGGTCGACCTCAGTGACGTCTACATGACCTTTTTCCTGCCCGAGGCCGCAGCAGGCCGCCTGGCCCTGGGCGCCGAAGCCCGGCTGGTGCTCGATGCCGCGCCGCAGTACGTGATCCCCGCATCGGTGTCCTACGTGGCCAGCGTCGCGCAGTTCACGCCCAAGACGGTCGAGACGCACGACGAGCGCCAGAAGCTGGTCTTCAAGGTGCGCGCCCGCATCGACCCGGCGCTGTTGGCGCGCTACCGCAACCAGGTGAAGACCGGCATGCCCGGCATGGCCTATGTGCGGGTGGACAGTCAGACGCCCTGGCCGGCCCGATTGGCGGAGGCCCTGCCGCCCGAGCGCCCTCCGGCCGCGGCCGCTTCGTCGGCCAGCCAGCCCTGAGGCCACACCGTGATCCGCATGCCCGACGACGTGGTCGCGCGCTTCGAGCAGGTCGGCTACCGCCACGGCAAGACGGTCGCGCTGAACGACATCAACCTGGCGCTGCCCGGTGGCCGCACGGTGGCCCTGATCGGCCCGGACGGCGTGGGCAAGTC